>CAZBAQ010000154.1:0-2807 GCA_964489855.1 uncultured Planctomycetia bacterium
AATAAAATTGCTTTTTCATTTTCTGAAAATAACTTTAGCCCATCCCTTATGCTCTTGAACGCGGAAAGCATACGAGCGTGATCCTTTGAAAACAGCTGTGGCGCCATCAGGACCTCGAATTTCTCTATGGCAGTTGATATCTGTTCCGCGGCATTTTTGGCTGGCAGGATCTTCATGCTTAGATTCCGCATTGCCTCCTCGACCTCTATAACTATCTTGCTCATATCACTGAGATATGCCTTGAGTTCGTCCTGGGATCCTACGGCAAAGAGATTCACTGAAAGCGCAAAAACGCAAAAAACTATTACAGGAAGTATTTTTTTCATTCTTGCTCTCCTTCCACATCTTCCAGGTCTTCATACCCTGTCACGTAGTCGCCTGTAAAATAGATCTTTTTTCTTCTTGAGAAATGCCTGTGGTCAAGAGGCGTGCCTGGAAACCATGCCTCGTATATCCATTCCTCTTTCTTTAGGCCCATATCGTCCACGCCTGTCTTTATAATCTCGTCGGGGTCTCCCCATTCCTCGATCACCTCTTCCTTGCTCGTGCCTGAGACCACCATTGTCTTTGTGCTTAAAGGATGTGTCAGCGCATAACCCGCTGTCGGCGTCTTCACATCCGCGCAACCTGCCAAAACCATAATCCCTATTATCACTAAAATTATACCCATATCTACCCCCGTTCTCCCTTACTATTTTACTATATACTCCACCAACTTTATATTAAAATCCTCCAGGTCATTAAAGTCTCCCTTGTATGCGGTAAAGATGGAATCCCTGAATGACTTGTCTTTTAATATAAGATCGCAAAACTTCCTGAATTTTTTCCTGCCATACTGTGTGACCAGAAACTCTACCATCTTTTCTGATTGCGCGTAAAAAAGCTCCCGCATCTTCTTGCCTTCAGGATAACTCGCCATACGCAGAAGATCGCCCAACAGTATATGACTGCCGCGTTTTATGTATTTTATAAGCATTTCGTTGGAAAAACTGGTCACACTTGCCTCGTAATTTGCCAGCCCTTCGTTCAGCCATAGGGGAATAGTGCTGTTTCCGGCTATATCCCTGAATATAAGATGCGTAAGTTCGTGCGGAAATGTAAGCGCGAGGTACGCGTCAGACAAAACACAGAGAAACATCTCTCTTTCGCCATAGTTCGGGACAAAACCTCCCACGAACTCCGCGTTAAAACCGACCTCCTTTAAAAATCCTTTCCATTTATCAACGCTTTCAACGATATAGACCTGGCATTTCTTATCCCATTTTATCTGGTCTTCGTAACCAAGATCATAAGTGATCTTTTCAAAATAATATTCCGCCTTGTCGCTCACTATCTTTGCCTTGGAGATATCAGTATAATATATGGAAAAATGCTCGGTGTCTTTCACAAACCATTTGCCGCTGGAAACTAATCTGTCCGCAAAATCAGATCTCTTTCCCCTGTTTTTTCCGGCGGAAAATCTCTTTTCGTTATAGCCTTTGTCAAATTCCCCGGCTATGCCTGCTGCCTGCAGCCTTTCTTTTTCTTCCGGCAGGACCCATTCGCCTTCGTATTCGACAAGTCCCTTTTCTCTCTGCTCCTCTACAAAGAAATCATCTGTTATCTCTTCGACCTCGCGCCTGGCCTTTTCGCTTTCCCACGTATCTTCCAGCCTGGCATGCTCATCGGCGCTGTCTCTTTCTATTTTTTCCACATCGTCTTTGGAAAACGTGACCTTTGCTCCAATATTTATTTTTATCTCTACAAAATCCTCACCCTCTTTAGTTATGATTCCGGAGATCTTGTTGCCATTCTTTAAAAGCATAGTGTCTGCGTGGAGGGCTGCAGCGGAAAACAGGAATGTGAAGATTACAACAAAAACGATCTTTTTCAACATATCCCTCGCATAAACCACTGTCAACCTACGCGGTTGACAGTAATAAGCTATACTACCAGGTTGACGAGGCGGCCCTTGACGATGATGACTTTTTTAGGAATCTTGCCTGCTGTCCACTTGTTGACAGCAGGGTCCTCCAGCACGGCCTTTTTGATCTCGTCATCGCCAGCGCCTGAAGCGACCTCTATCTTTGACCTGAGTCTACCGTTTATCTGCACAGGCATTGTGATCCTGTCCTGTATAAGCGCGTCCTTGTCGCATACAGGCCAGTCTGCCTCAAATACGCTTTTCTTATTACCTAGTCTTTGCCACATCTCTTCAGCAATGTGCGGGACAAATGGGGCCAGGAGTATTACTGTTGTCTCAATAGCCTTGTTTAGCTCTATGCTCGAGGCTCCAGGCTCCAGGTCGGTTGAATATATTTCGTTCACCAGTTCCATTATGGCACTGAGGGCTGTATTAAAATGGAACGTACCTTCCATGTCCTCAGTGACTTTTTTGATTGTTTGATGCGTCTTGCGCTTGAGCGACGAAGTATGCCCTTCAGACTGCTGATGGCTGATAGCTGACAGCTGATAGCTGTCTACAAGTCTCCACACCCTGTTAAGAAACCTCCACGCGCCTTCCACGCCGCGGTCATTCCACTCAGCGTCCTTTTCAGGCGGGCCGATGAACAATGTATAAAACCTGACTGTATCTGCCCCGTATTTTTTGATCAATTCATCAGGGCTCACAGTGTTGCCCTTTGACTTTGACATCTTTGCCCCGTCTTTTACAATCATACCCTGTGTAAATAATTTTACAAACGGCTCTTTGAAACCAATATGGCCCAGATCATGCAAGACCTTTACAATAAAACGGGAATACATAAGATGCAATATCGCGTGCTCCACGCCTCCTATATACTGGTCAACAGGAAGCCATTTGTTGA
>CAZBAQ010000155.1:0-2768 GCA_964489855.1 uncultured Planctomycetia bacterium
CTCGACTGCGAGCCGGCCCTTTTTCAAGGCCTTTGGATTCTTTGTCATTATGTCCTTTACCTTTTCCTTTGAAGGATCATGCCCCTCTTCCAGGTGTCTTCTTAGATCTCCGTCTGTAAAGATGCCTTTGAGTTTCCCGTTTTTATCAACGATCGTGGCGCTTCCAGCCCTTGCCTGCGTGATCTTTAAAAGTACGCTTTTTATCTTTGCATTCTCTTTTACTATCGGGTTCTGGGCGCCTTTTCGCATTATGTCTTCTACCTTTAAGAGAAGCTGTTTTCCAAGACTCCCGCCAGGATGCAGAAACGCGAAATCTGTTTTCTTAAAGCCTCTTTTATCAATGAGCGCGGCGCATAGAGCGTCTCCCATCGCGAGCATCGTGGTGGTCGAGGCCATGGGTGCAAGGCCCAGGGGACACGCCTCTTTTTTAATCGAGACGTTTAAAAGCGCGTCGCTATTTTTTGCGAGTGTCGAGCGTGGTTTTCCCGAGATGGCGATAAGTCTAGCGCCTATCTTTTTTATATTCGGGATTAGTTTTACGACCTCCTCTGTCTCTCCGCTGCTAGAGATAGCGATAACAATATCCTGTTTTATCACGCGGCCGAGGTCGCCGTGAATCGCCTCTGCTGAATGCAGCCACAGGCTCGGCGTGCCAGTAGAAGAGAGGGTCGCTGAAATCTTGTTGCCGATAATACCAGCCTTACCCATGCCAGTCACTACGACTCTTCCTTTACACGCATAAATCAAATTTACCGCCTTCTCAAAATCCTTGTTTATGCGGGAAGAAAGTCGTTTAATCGAATCAGATTCTATTTTTAATACTAGCTTAGCGCGTTTTTTTAACATCCTCTTTCCCTCTGTCGAGTTGGTCGAGGCGAAACCTCGACCAATCTGGTCGAGGTTTCGCCTCGACCAATCGTATCTATCTTCTTTACATCTTTAAGTAAGCTCTCCAGCGTCTTTAAGGCAATCATATTTGGTCCGTCGCAAGGCGCCTTGTCAGGATCCTTGTGGACCTCGAGAAACAGGCCATCGCAGCCCATTGCAACTGCTGCGCGCGAAAGTCCCGGCACGAATTTTCTCTCGCCTCCGGAAGCGCGTCCTTCGCCACCTGGAAGCTGCACGCTGTGAGTCGCGTCATAAACAACAGGGTAACCAAAGTCAGCCAGGATCTGAAGTGAACGCATGTCGCTCACGAGATTATTGTAACCAAATGTAGTGCCGCGCTCTGTTATGATAATATTTTTATTCCCGGCGCTCTCTACCTTTTCTATTACGTTCTTTATATCCCAGGGCGCCAGGAACTGGCCTTTTTTAATATTAACGACTTTGGCTGTCTTTGCGATCTCTATGATAAAATCTGTCTGCCTGCATAGAAATGCAGGGATCTGAATCACATCCAAGACCTTTTTTGCCTTTTCAAGTTCGGTCTTACAATGTACGTCACTCAATATCGGCACAGCCAGATCCTTTTTAATCTTGGCCAGGATCTCCAGACCCTCGTCAATACCAGGACCTCTGTACGAATCTTTGCTGGAGCGATTTGCCTTGTCATAGCTGGACTTGAATATAAACCCCATGTCCAGCTTTTTGCAGATCTCTTTTATTGAACTCGCATGCTCCATCGTGTGCTTCTCGTTTTCTATCACGCACGGCCCTGCGATCAATACTATTGGTTTACCCCTGCCTATCTCTACATTCCCTATCTTCATCTCTTTTTCCTCTATAAAAAGCTGAGTTGCTTTGAGCCTTTTATGACTTCTGTTGCCTTGAATAAATCCTCTGGCGTATCAATTCCGACTGTATCGTGTTTTGTCTCTATGACCTTTATCTTGTACCCATTCTCCAGCACCCTCAGCTGCTCCAGTTTTTCTATTTTCTCGAGCGGTGACTGCGGCAGGCTTTTGAATGTAAACAGAAAGTCTTTTTTGTAGGCGTAGATGCCTATATGTTTATAATGTCTGCTTATCTTATGTCCATTGCTTGTCGAGCGCGGTTTGTAAGGGATGGCCGAGCGCGAAAAATACATGGCAAAGCCCTTTCTATCCATTACGATCTTTACTATGTTCCTGTCAAAAAGCTCGTGCTCTGCCTTGATCCTATGACAGAGCGTTACCATTTGCACGTCTTCTTTGGTTTTTAAAAGCGGGCTTACCACGTCGTCTATCATTGACGGGTGCAGAAGCGGCTCGTCTGCCTGGATATTGACGACAATATTTGCATCAATAGAAGCCGCGACTTCAGTGAGCCTGTCTGAGCCGCTCTTGTGCGCCTTTGATGTGTAAATCGTTTTTGCGCCAAATCCTTTGGCTGCATTGTAGATACGCTTGTCGTCAGTGGCTATTATAAGGTCTTCGATGGATTTGGATTTTTTGGCATTTTCCCACGTGTGCTGGATAACCGGCTTGCCGCACAGGTCTGCCAAAAGCTTTCCATCAAATCTAGTTGCCCCGTATCTCGCTGGAATTATCCCTATTGCTTCCATAACCTCTCACCCTTCTCCCTAATCTGACGATCTTGACACGCACGATTTGTCAGATTAGGCGCGGCGCATCGCGCCTAAAAGCTCCTCTTGCGTCACCACGGCAGTCCCGACCTTGCCCACCACAACACCTGCAGCCAGATTCGAGATACGCGCCGCAGTTTTCATGCCCGCACCTGCTCCAAGAGCCAATGTAAATGCGGCCACCACTGTATCCCCTGCGCCCGATACATCAAATACGTCCCGCACAAGAGTTGGTATGTGCGTGGAGCGGCCGCTTTTCTCA
>CAZBAQ010000156.1:0-2757 GCA_964489855.1 uncultured Planctomycetia bacterium
CTAGTACCCAACTGATTAAAGATTATGCCTACAAATGGGATGAGGCAAAAAAGGTCTACAAGAAGATATCGTTGATGGATGTGAAGGAGTCATCGTACGCAAGAGAACGGTTAAGCTGGATCAATAGAAACAAACACTAAACTGCTGCAGTAAAAAAAGGAGGATAAGATGTTTGAATTGATTCAAAAAGGCGGACCTGTGATGTACCCGATAATTTTTTGTTCAATATTGGCCTTTGCCATAGTAATAGAAAGGATATTCCATCTTTATAAGGCGAAGATCGATACAAAGGATTTTATGAACAACATAGAGATCACCATAAAGCGCAACAGGATAGCAGAGGCGATAAAGATATGCGAAAAGACGCCAGGACCTATTGCGCATATAATCAAGGCAGGCGTATTGAAGCACGATAGATCGCGACAGGAGATAAGGGAGTCTATTGAGGATGCAGGGCATCAGGAAGTGCCCAGGCTTGAAAGACATATCAATCTTTTGGCTACAATAGGTCATATCTCTCCGCTCCTGGGGCTTCTGGGTACTGTGACCGGGATGGTAAGGGCGTTTCAGATAATACAGGAAAAATCGGTTTCTCTTAATCCTGTAAGTCCTGGCGATCTGGCTGGCGGTATATGGGAGGCGCTTCTGACTACAGTCGCAGGCCTTGTTGTCGCTATTCCCACGATCGTGGCGTACAATTATCTGGTCAGCAAGGTCGAAGAGTTTGTGCTTGAAATGGAACGCAGCGCCACCGAGGTGATAAATATACTGACACAAAGGGTATAAGTCCCTTAAGTTGACAAATCGTACGTGTCGAGTTTGTCAACTTAAGGATTAGAGAAGGAGTGTTATATGCGATTTAAACGACATGTTCAATTTGAAAAAGGGCATCTTGACATAGCGCCGCTCATAGATTGTATCTTTTTGCTGCTGATATTTTTCCTGCTGACGTCGAATTTTATATTCCAGCCAGGCATAAAGATAAATCTTCCAAAGGCCGTTACCAGCGAGGTCGTCCAGGAGAACACGATAGTGATCACGGTGACCTCGGATAATAGATTTTATTTGAATGAAACGCCTATAACCTTCAGGGAGCTAAAGAACAAACTGGAAAGTTCGGTAGGCAAGAATAAACCCATTTTGATAAAGTCTGACAGGGATGTCGCATTAGGCAAGATAGTGGGCATATGGGATTTTTGCAGGGACATCGGGATCACGCAGATAAATATCGCGACGAATCAGGAGGTCAGATAGTAACCAATGTTGTTCAGGGACAGAGATCTCAACATCGCAATCCTTGTATCCGTTATATGGCACTTTATTTGGATATTGCTCGTGACGCCTGTTCTGATGAACGGGAATGCAAAGATGAACGCCACAAACATTTCTTTTTTAGGTTCTATCCTGGAAAATATTGTCACGATCCCAGAAAAGCCGATGGAATTGGATAAAACGTCTTTTATGGAAAAGATCGAAAGAATAAAGGATATGATTTCAGGGGAATTAAATCTGGGCCAGCCCGAGGCGATTTCAAAATATAATACTGCGGCGTCAGATAAAGAAGAATTTATTTCTTCTGCAAAGAAAGACGGGCCGTCTATCCTTGATTTGTGGCGCAAAAAGAGCAGGGGCAGACAGGCGATCGAATTCAAGGATGTCTTGATAGCCGGAGAAGCCAGGAACAGGATGGTCCTGTATAAACCGGAATTGCCGAAATCTGCTATTATGCTTTCTGACTTTGAGTCTGGTTATAATGTGGTCGTGGGGTTCAGGATATCGAGGTACGGGTTTGTTGAAAACCCGGAGTGCGTTGTCTCAAGCGGCTCTTCAGAGATAGATGAATTATCTTTGAGGTATATAAGGAGATGGCAGTTTGTGCCGCATGACGCTACCCAGCAGGCTGTCGTGCGCCTTAATTTCAGCAGCCGATGATAAGGATAGAGTTTTCTTTAGCGATCGGGTTGTATATTGTCTTGACAGTATGTCTGCTTTTAGTGCTGTGGCTGGTATTTGACAAAAAGAGATCATCGCGGTCGTTTACGTCAGAAGAAAATTTTTTTTGGCAATGCAGCATATGCACGTATGTCTACGTGGACTCAAGACACAATACTCTTTCTCAATGTCCGCGATGCGGAAGTTATAATAGGAAAGAAGAATAGCAGGCTAACAAAAGGAGGTAGGTATGCCTGAGAAGAAGATGCAGGATGAAATACTGCCGATATCGGCGCCTTTAAAGGTATTGGAGTACAGGACTATCAGCAAGGGTTTTGGATGGTGGTCTGCGGTAGTGCTGGTAGAGTCATGGGGCAATAAGAGATTATGTCTTTACCTGTGGCAGAAGTCAGACAATGGCTGGAAGAGAAAGCAGAAATACACTATCCACAGCCAGGAGCGTTGGCGTTTGATCTCAGAATCAGTGGAAGAGCTGATAGAGGAATTACAGTAGCTCGTATCGCCTTGCTTATCTGACCCCTCGATTTCGCTCGAGGCAGGCAAATCGTGCGTGTCAAGATTGTCAGATAAGGAGAAGAATGGAGATGAAGATGATAGGAAAAGGTAATAGTAGAGGTGTGGCCTTTTTTATAACATTGGCGCTTTTGCTGATATTATCCATGGCTGCGCTGGTTTTTCTCCTGACCTCTTATAACTCTGCCAATGTCAACGAGGCGCTTTATAGAAGAGAACGTGCGCTGGTTGTGGCAGAAGCAGGACTTAATCATGCCCTTTACCAGCTTAGAGAAGACCCTGTCTATGCAG
>CAZBAQ010000157.1:0-2751 GCA_964489855.1 uncultured Planctomycetia bacterium
CATGGTAAAGCATATTGAAAATTTAAAGCTGTTCGGCGTGCCTGTAATCGTGGCGATAAATAAATTTGCATACGACACAGGGAAGGAGATAAGCACGATAAAGGATGCCGCTAAAAAGGCAGGCGCAATGGATGTTGTCCTGAGCGAGGTCTGGGAAAAAGGCGGCGAGGGCGGCAGGGATCTGGCAAAGGCAGTCGTAAAGATGTGCGAACAAAAATCGAATTTTAAATTTTTGTATCCGTTGGACGTGCCTATAAAGGAAAAGATAGAGACTATCGCGAAAAAGATCTACGGCGCCAAAGACGTTGAATATTCTGAAGAGGCGGAAAAGAAAATAAAGTGTTACACAGAGCAGGGCTATGATGAATTGCCCATAAACATGGCAAAGACACATCTTTCGCTTTCGCATGACCCTAAATTAAAGGGAAGACCCGCTGGTTTTACATTGCCTGTCAGGGATATCAGGATATCCGCAGGCGCTGGATTTTTATACCCCCTATGCGGCGAGATGCGTACGATGCCGGGACTGCCGTCTGTGCCAGCTGGCACAAAAGTAGACATTGACAAGGACGGAAAAACAGTCGGCCTATTTTAGTGGTCGAGGCGAAACCTCGACCACTACTAACTGGTCGAGGTTTCGCCTCGACCACCATAAAAGAGGGACATATGTACAGAGATGATGCGATAAAAAAATATATTGATGATCTTGCGGCAAGGTTGCCGGCTCCTGGCGGCGGGAGCGCGGCCGGGCTGTGCGGGGCGCTGGGCGCGGCGCTCCTGGAGATGGTGTGCAATTTTACCGCTGGTAAAGAGAAATATAAAGACGTGGAGCAGGATATTCAGGTAAACCTTGTTTCTTTAAAAAAGATCCGCGATGAATTTACCGCAATAATAGATGAGGATGTGAAGGCATATTCAGCGATAGGGGACGCGTTCAAGACAAAAGACAAAAAAATAATTGATAAAGCGCTTAAAAATGGTTATGATGTTTGTTTAAAGATCTGCGAATTGTCCAAGAAGGCAGCGGTGATCGGCCTGGACCTTTCTGAAAAAGGAAATCCTAATTTAATAACAGATGTGGGATGCGGGGTTGAGCTTTTAAACGCTGCGTTTAATTCCGGCGTGTTCAATTGCGAGATAAATCTCAAGGGCATAGAAGACAGGGTCTTTACGGAAAAAGAAAAAACATCGCTTGTCGTGTTAATAAAGGATATGCGGGGCCTGTACAAAAACTCAATCGCTAAAACAAGACAAAGAATGGGGTGAACATGGCTGCAAAATTATTGGACGGAAAGGCGCTTGCCACAAATCTAAAAGAAAAAATAAAAACAGAGATAGAAACGCTCAAATCAAAACCAAAACTGGTGAGCGTTCAGGTCGGAGAAAACCCTGCATCAGAGGTCTATTTAAAATCTCAGCGAAAGAATGCTGAAAATCTTGGCGTGGAATATCGCCTCGAGAAATTAAACGCTGCCACGACGCAGGAGGGCCTGATAAATGCAATAGATAAGCTCAATAAAGACAAAAGCGTGAATGGCATAATAATACAGATGCCTCTTCCCAAACAGATAGACGCTAAATCGATCTCGCGTTACATCTGGCCTGTAAAAGATGTAGAGGCAGTGCATCCGCAGAACATGGGCGAGATCGTATTTGGCAACGCAAAGATCCTGCCGTGCACAGCTTCGAGCTGCATGGAGCTTTTGAATTCAATAGAGGGGCTCAAATTATACGGGAAGGAAGTTGTGGTAGTCGGCCATAGCGAAATCGTTGGAAAGCCACTATCGCTTTTACTTTTGAATAAATTCGCGACCACCACAGTCTGTCACATAGCTACGGGTGAGCGGGGCAGGCTTCCGGAATTTGTAAAGAACGCGGAGATCCTTATCGTGGCTGTTGGCAAGGCAGGTCTGGTCAAAGGTGAATGGGTAAAAGAAGGCGCGATCGTGATCGATGTGGGTATTAACCGTGTTGAAGGAAAGCTTGTTGGCGATGTGGAATTTGACAAGGCAAAGGTTAGGGCATCTTATATAACGCCTGTTCCTGGCGGCGTGGGTCCTTTGACAGTGGCAATCTTAATGAGAAATCTCGTAGAAGCATATAAAATGCAAGCATCTTTGTTCAAGGCTAAGCCTTGAACAAACGCCTTGAACAAAGGAGCTATATGTCGCTGTGTGATAAGATAAAGGCGGGAAAATTTATTTTGACCTCTGAGATAGGTCCGCCAAAAGGGACTGATATAGAAGAGGTATTAAAGGATGCCGACCTTATTAAAGGCAGGGTGGATGCGGTAAACGTTACGGATCTCCAAAGTTCTGTTATGCGTGTGGGTTCTCTGGCTATTTGCAAACTTTTGATAGAGCGGGGCATAGAGCCGGTGTTTCAGGTCACGTGCAGGGACAGGAATAGATTGGCGTTACAGTCAGATCTTTTGTCAGCCGCGGTCTTTAGCATAAAGAATGTGCTGGCGCTCACAGGCGATCATCCCATGCTCGGCGATCATCCAGGCGCAAAGCCTGTATTTGACATGGATTCTGTGCAGCTATTAGAGGCGATCAGAGGGCTTGAGTCTGGAAAAGACATGGCTGGCAAGGAATTAAAAGGCATTCCAGAGTTTTGCGCGGGAGCGGTTGTGAACCCTGGCGCAGACCCTATAGAGCCAGAGGTCTTGAAGATGGAGAAAAAGATCGCGGCGGGGGCAAGGTTTTGTCAGACGCAGGCAATAGACGATGTTAAGCTATTCAAAGAATT
>CAZBAQ010000158.1:0-2691 GCA_964489855.1 uncultured Planctomycetia bacterium
CCCATCCCAACTATCGTTTATCTGACAAATCGTGCGTGTCAAGGTTATCAGATAAGGCAGGGGGGGTGCTTGAAAGCAGGATTTTTATAGTGTATACTTATAATAGAAGACAAAATATATTTTTTGGGGTAAAACCCGAAAAGGCAAACTAATCGAAAGATTGGGACGCAAAGCCACGGGCCTAAATCCATTGGGATATGGCGGCTGGGCTGCCGAAGAAAGAGCGTACCCATTCCTTCGATTTTTTATTTTAGGATGGTTGAAAGGGGTGCGCTTTATGCTTTTCAGGAGAGCCGGATTTAAAAAATACGCGATTATAATCATGATGCTCGCGTCTTTCCTGTTTATGCATGTCGAAGATTCTATCGCCCAGTCAGTGTCTATGAAAGGCGTGATGAAGATACACCGGATGGGCGGTTACGTAATCCTTATAAATTACGAGACGCACGATAGGTGGACGGATAATATTGTCTTTAAAGTGCACTGTAAGTTTGAAGACGAGGAGTTTACGTTCATGAGTAGCTCCATGAATAATCTAGAGCGCGGCTGGCACAAGACACAGATAACCATATCAGATGTCATAAAGAAAAGATACGGTTCTTTGCGCGGGTACAGGGTCGAGCTTTACAGAGACGGTATACTTGTGGCTACAAAAAATCCTTACTAGGTATAAAAATCTTGACTATGGCGTGATCGGTCGGTATAATTTTCTATAGAACATGCGCAGGATAGTCTGTATATCAATATTGGCGGTAACATTTTTTTTCTTTACATGCTCTTCCTTTGCGTCCGGGTCCTTTATAGAGAATCTTTCAAAAATCAGGACCTCAAAGGGTTATTTATTTAAAATAAATTACCAGACAAAAGACGAGTGGACGGATAGCCTGGTGTTTAAGCTTTTCTGCGTCTTCGATAAAGGCGCGGAACTTTCTTTTACAAGCACGGGTCACAATAATGTCAAAAAAGGCTGGCACAAGACAGAGATACGGGTCCCCAGGGTCTACAGGGATAGGTATGGATACATAAAGGATTACCGCGTAGAGATGTATCAGAAAGGATTACTCGTCTCTTTAAAGAGTTTATAGGAAAATAGATGGCGCAGCGACGGAGAAGAAAATACCTCGTAAACAAAAGATTGCAGTTTAGACTTTTTTTCAAGTGGATAATCCCGCCGATAATCCTCCTGTTCGTGGCCTTGTATTATCTTGAATCATCACCTGCCGTGATAGTATTAGGGATCACCGTGGTATTTTTTGTCTCGTGGCGGATGTTGATACTGTCGCACAGATTGGCAGGACCTATTTACCGGCTTGAAAAGGACCTGCAGGATATCGCAAAGGGAAATTTTTCAGTGAGGATAAATTTCCGCAAAAAAGACGAGTTGAAATCTATAGCTGAAGGTATAAATAGGATCTTGGATGAAATAGAAAAGAGGGTGGAGAAGCATGACTAGAAAAAAGAGAAGGGCAAAACTGAAGAAGAAGAGAAAAGGTAAACGCCATGCGAGGAAGAGGTAAGGACCGGATAGGTGTCCTTACAGGCGGCGGCGATTGTCCCGGTCTTAATGCTGCTATAAGGGCAGTTACAAAGACAGCCATCCTTGACTATGGCATGGAGGTTATTGGCATAGAGGATGGGTATGTCGGACTCGTAGAAAATAAATACAGCCAGCTTTCCTACGAAGATGTCTCAGGTATACTGGCCGAGGGCGGCACATTTCTTGGCGCGTCCAATAAAGCAAATCCTTTTAATTATCCTTCCACGAGCAATAAATCAAAAGACCTTTCTGATATAGCAATAGATAATGCGAAAAAGATGGGACTTGATGGCCTCGTGTGTATAGGTGGTGACGGCACGCTCAGCATCGCGTACAGGCTGTATAAAAAAGGCCTCAGGCTCGTCGGGATCCCGAAGACAATAGATAATGACCTGAGGGCGACTGATTTTACCATTGGTTTTGATTCTGCTGTCATAACCGCGACCGAAGCCATAGACAAACTTCACACAACCGCGCAGTCGCACCACAGGGTAATGGTGATAGAGGTAATGGGCAGGTACGCTGGCTGGCTCGCGCTTTACTCAGGCGTGACTGGAGGCGGTGATATAATAATAATACCCGAGATCCCGTATGATATTAAAAAGGTCTGCAGGAGAGTGGTTGAGAGATTTAAGCACGGCAAGAGATTCAGTATTGTTGTTGTTGCAGAAGGCGCTAGGCCAAAAGGCGGACGCATGGTAGTGAATAGGGTCGTCAAGGGTTCTACTGATCCTGTCCGTCTGGGAGGCATAGGTAATAGAATTGCCCTGGACGTTGAGAAATGCACCGGGCTTGAGGCAAGAGTAACGAGCCTGGGCCATCTCCAGAGAGGCGGTTCTCCTTCGCCGTTTGACAGGATGCTGGCAACGCGGCTGGGCACGTTCGCGTGCGGGCTGGCGGCCAGAGGCGAGTTTGGCAAAATGGCAGCGCTGAAGGGCAGGGATATCGTGGCAGTCAGTCTAAAGGATGCAGTCGTCTCTATCAGGCGCGTTCACCCAAAACACCCTATCATAAAATCCGCGATCTCCGTCGGCACCTCCTTCGCTACTTAAGTCGACCCACTGTCAACCGCGTAGGTTGACAGGAGGAGAGTTTTGTGGTATAAATAACAGTGGTAACTGAAACTAGCTGTTTCGGCAGCTCGGTTACCTTGT
>CAZBAQ010000159.1:0-2637 GCA_964489855.1 uncultured Planctomycetia bacterium
CATTTTTATAATTGTCAAATGGCTCGCCCATACCCATAAAAACAAAATTGGTTATTTCCCTCGCGCCTGTCTGCTGCGCAAACAGGATCTGCTCGAGCATTTCAGAGACAGTCAGGTTTCGCATAAAGCCCTTGGCGCCGCTCGCGCAAAACGCGCATGCGTACTTGCACCCGACCTGCGTGGAAAGACAAAGCGTCTTCCTGTTGCCGGAATATATCAAAACCGACTCGATAAATTTTCCATCTGAAAGTTCAAACAGGAATTTCTCAGTGCGGTCCGAGGATTTAAGGCGTTTTTTGAGTTTCAGGCTTGTTAAAGAATATAAACGGGCTAATTTATCCCTTAGTGGCTTTGGGAGATTGTTCATCTTCTCAAAATCAGTCACCCTCTTCCTGTAAATCCAGTCAAATATCTGGCCAGCCCTGTAAGATGATTCCTGGACCCTGACCAGTTCATTTTTAAGTTCTTCGATTGTAAAATCCTTGATGTCTATTCTATCCATTGGATATTTAAAGGTAGGATCAGCGGAACGCGCCCCGTACCTAATTTAAGGACGGGGTCTATCTTCTTTTCCGAATTTCTCCAACAGCCGCCTTATGTCACTATTGGCCGATTTGACTATCTGCGTGCACGTAAAAATCAGGACTGAAAACTGCCAGCAATCTTCAGGCCCGACAACGAGACCTGAATACACATCCTCTTTTCGCTGCAGCATGTCAGAATGATATTTGATCGCCTTATCAATATGGCCGTCGTATATATTAAGCGAGTCAGTCTTATTATTGTATTTCATGGACGGGAAACTCACGCCCCTTACCAGGAGAAAATTCGTGACTATTTCCTGGCTCATCTCGAATTCCTTTTCAAAATCAAAACCTTCGAATTGGGGCGAATTCGAAGGAAGCACTATGGCGGGCTTTTCAACCAACACCTCTCCTTTTCTGACAATGGTATCTCCCCTGTTCACCAATGCCTCTGCTAAAAAAGTGTAAGCGACATTAGTTTCAGAAAATGTCTGCAGTTCCTGCGCGCGCGGCCGTATTATCTTTGTCTTTTTCAATGCCTTTTCCCATGCATCCTGAATATTCATTATTTCTTTCTCTTGTTGGAGATCTCGTGGCAGAAAATGGCGCAGGCCATTGCGACATTAAAGGAAAGTTTGGCGCCACGCATGGGGATACGCGCCTTTATATCCAGCTGCTTGTCAATGCCGTACCTGACCCCCTCGCCTTCTGAACCCATCACAATACCTAAAGGAAAAGGTATAGAGACCTTGTCAATATCCTGCGCGTCATCGCTTAAAACAGCGCCCATGATCCAGTATCCATTTTTTTTTGCCTTGAGTATTGCGCTCGAGACATTCGAGACCATACTGACTGGCACAAAATTCTCACCGCCTGAGGCTACGTGCAAAACCGCTTCTGTAACCTCGCACGCGTTAAACTTGGGTATCACGATCGCGAATCCGCCGAAACAAGCTGCTATCCGGACAATGACACCCAGATTCTGCGGATCATTAAGTCTATCCAGAAAAATAAGCGTGAGCTTTTTATCATTCACTATATCGTCAAATTCAGCGTAGCTAAACTTATCCACCTTGGCAACCACGCCCTGCAAGTCCTTGGTGTGTTTCATTTTGGACAACTGCCTTGGGCTCATGCGATCTACGGATATATGATTCTTCCTTGCCAGTTTCTCGATATGCGGCAGTTCGATACCATCCTGTAAAAATACATGCCGTACAGTCCTAGGTTTTGCCTTTAACCGCTCGTAAACCGAATTCCTGCCATATAAAAGCATTGTATCTCTACCGGACAACTCATCCTCCTATTATAAAACCACAGGGAACACCTGAATGCCCCCTAAATCTGGGGTAGCTAACGGGAGTTGAACCCGCTCTAAGAGAACCACAATCTCTCGTGCTGCCATTACACTATAGCTACCATGACTATCTATCAACGCCCCAGTATGACCTTGAGAAAATTCCCCTGCAGATTCTTTATTTTAACTAATTTGCTCTTAAAATTCACCAACAAAATGAAACTCGCCGCAATAGGCACGTCTATCTTCTCTTCTGGCTTTTTCTTTAATACAATACTGACCCCTTCTATTAAACACCTTGCCGTCATGCGCTTCTTTGAGATCTCTACGTCGCTCTTGAGATCGACCCTGCCTTCTTTTACGAGTCGGCTCAAATACCTGCCGGAGATAGAGCCGAATGTCTCAAGTTTCAGGTCAAACGCCTGTAGTCTTGTCTTTACAATGCCATCGGACCCGAGAAGGCCGTCTATCTTTAAAGGCGACAGAAAATCAGAATCCTTGTTTTTAAGAAACCCTATCCCGGCAAACTCAAAGACATTGTCTTTAGAAAAACAACGAGCAGATCCCTTGATCTTGCCGTTTAAGTTAACAAACTCCAGCGTACCCTTGGATTCACTGTTATATATTAATGCGCCGTTCTTTACGCGTATGTTGGAAAAATAAAAGCCTGGCGCCTTAGATCCTGAAGACCTCTCTTTTTTCTTTAAAAAATCAGGGAACATAGGGCCTTTGGCGCTTTTTTGTTCTATCCGCACAAAAGGATCTATGATCTTAACGCTTGAAACCATAAACCTGCCCTTCAGTAAAAAAGATGTC
>CAZBAQ010000160.1:0-2629 GCA_964489855.1 uncultured Planctomycetia bacterium
TGGTTGTGGCCGTGAAACCCTACCTCTTTGTTCTTCATTATCCTTTTAAACATCTTCACCAGATGCTCGGTGCTTTCCTGATACAACGCGCCAAAGCTGTCCACTATATACACGACGCCGACCTTGCATTCTTCCTCGATCTGGTGAAGCGCCTCTTCCAATTCCGGCCCCTGGTCCCTGGAGATCGCCATGATATTAATAGTGGTCTCATAGCCTTTGTCAGAGAACTGATTTGCCATAAATATAGCTTTATCGATATCTTTTACGTAACAGGCAGTCCTTATCATATCCACGGGACTCTCAGAAGCTGGCTTCACACTGTCCATATCCATGCGACCCACGTCGCCCATCACAGAGATCTTTGTCCTGGATTCTATGCCGTCGATTACTTTTCGGATTTCGTCGTCGTCGGAAAATTTCCAGAGCCCGAATTCCTTGGGCGAAAATATCTTTTTTGAATTTTTGTATCCTATCTCCATATAGTCAACCCCGGCAGCCGAGACTGCCCTGTACACCTCCCGCACAAACCTGTGGTCAAAATGATGGTTGTTTATGAGCCCACCGTCGCGGATCGTGCAATCCAGCACCTTGATCTTATCTCTATACATTATCCCTCCTTATTAGGGAACAGGACTACCCTTAAGGATTCTTTCGCGTCTGAGACGATCCTGAATCCTTTTTGGATCTCATCCAATGGAAGCCTGTGGCTTATCAGTTTGCCCGTGCTTACCCTTTTGGTCCTGATATATCCCAGCGCTTCTTCTAAATCGCGCGGCGCGGCGCCGTAAGATGAAGTCACTGTTATCTCATTCCTCCAGAAATCAACCGTGGGAATCTCTATGTCTTTATCCGGGATAGCAAAAAATAATATAATGCCTTTTCTGTCTATGGACTTGAACGCCTGCCCTGCTGCCTGTTGCGCGCCTGTAGAGACAATGATCCTGTCAGCTTTAATGTCAAAACCTTGTTTTGCGTTAATCACCTCATCCGCGCCGAATTCTTTTGCCTTTTTCAGGCGGAAGCTATCTATATCAGTCGCGATGACCTTCGCGCCTTTTAATTTGGCCAGGCAAATATTCAAAAGACCGGAGACGCCGCTTCCTAAAATCAAAACCACGTGCCCCTTTTTTACGCCTATCACCCTCTGGCCTCTTATTACGCAGGCCAAAGGCTCGATCATCGTGCCTTCCTCATAAGAAACCTCTTGCGGCAACACATATGTGCCACGCTCCACGTTCTCCTGCGGGATCCTCACGAACTCGCTGTAGCCGCCTGGATCGTAATTACCTTTATGCAATGCCTCGCACGCGGTATGATTGTCATCAAGACAGAATCTGCATTTATTGCAAGGCACATGATGGCTCACAAAGACCCTTTGACCAGCCTTGTATTTTTTATTTTTGGATTCGACTATCTCGCCTGCTATCTCATGACCCAGGACGCGCGGCGCCTTTTTGATCCTGTACCACTCCATGGCATCTGTGCCGCATATACCGGACGCCATGACCTTGACTAAAAGCTCGCCCTGCCCTATCAGAGGTATGGCTAAATCCTTTATCCTGATGTCGTTATTTTTGTAGTAAAACGCTGCTTTCATCTTTTTTGTAGATTTTAAATGCCTCGTTGACAGAGGCGTTTTCGTGCACTATAGCCTTTACAGCCCTTATCATCCCGACAGGATCATCTGACTGAAATATGTTCCTGCCCATGTCCACGCCTACGGCGCCTGCCTCGACTGATTTCTTCGCCATCTCAAGCGCTGCCTTTTCCTCTATCTTTTTGCCGCCCGCGATTATAACCGGCGCGTTGCCGCACGCGGTCACGACCTTGTCAAAATCCGGCTCGCAAAAATATGTCTTTACCATGTGTGCGCCTATCTCGACACATATCCTCGATGCAAGAGCCAGGTATCTTGAGTCCCTTACCATTGCCTTGCCAACCGCTGTTACAGCCAGGACAGGTATGCCGTAATCAGCGCCTTCATTGACTATGCGTGCCAGGTTCGCGATCGTCTCTTTCTCATACTCGCCGCCCACATATACAGAACATGTGATCGCTGACGCGTTTATCCTTATCGCGTCCTGGATAGAAGTCGTGATCACCTCGTTGGACAATTCCTTTAATATACTCTGCCCGCCTGAAACCCTCAGCACGATCGGCCTGTCAGTTATTGGCGGAATCCAGTTCCTAAGGGCTCCTCTTGTTATCATCAATGCGTCCGCGTAGGGCAGTAAAGGATTGACCGTCTTCCCCAGATCCTCGAGCCCAGAGGTAGGCCCCTGGAAATAACCATGGTCCACTGCCAGCATCACGCAGTGTTTTGTCTTTGGATTAATGATCCTTGCCAGTCTGTTCTCCATACCCCATTCCATATATATTCCTCCTATAGTTTATATAATAATACTATTGCAACCAAGCAAATATTATACCATCATCCATCTAATCTTGCATTATTTTTTAAGCTAAAAGAAGGTCTGTCCGGAGCAGGCAGGCCTTCGAAAAGACGCTCAGCTGCCCCAGCGAGGCAGCCTCGCTCAGTGTAATTTTTTGCTCTCGCCTGTGTATAGCTCCCCAGCGAACCATGCCCGCAAAAAATTCCAATGCTTTTCTCAGACCTGCCTGCTCCGGA
>CAZBAQ010000161.1:0-2615 GCA_964489855.1 uncultured Planctomycetia bacterium
TTTGTGCAGCGCCTGAGGAAAGGCAACCTTTTTGGATCATGCATCCTGTTGCCGAGCACAATATCTGCGTTTGATCTTTTGTATTCTTTAATGAACTTATCTATCTCATTCAAATCATGCTGGCCGTCGCCGTCCATAGTAATGACGATTTCGCAGCCGTTTTCCAAGGCATACTCCATCCCCTCTCTTATACACCGGCCCTTGCCTACATTCTTTGAATGCACCACAAGTTCTGCCCCGAATTTATTCGCGTCCACGATAGTGTGGTCGCTCGAGCCGTCATCCACGACCACTACCCTGAAGCCCCTGGTCCTCAGATCCCTGACAATGGCGCCGATGGTCTTCACTTCATTATAAGCTGGTATTACTATAAAGACATTCACGCGACGATCTCCTAAATCACAAATGCGTCTGCAGGTGTTTCCCAGAATCTCCTGAACACCAGCCACTGGTCCGGGTATTTCCTGATGTATTTTTCCATAACAGGGATAAATCTCTTCGTGCCTTCTTTTATTATCTCGTCATCTTTAAGGCCCGGTGTATCCGGCACCTCTATGGGCTTATCGAATATAAATTTATAATTATACCTGTCCTTCCTTAAGAAAAATGTCGGCACGATCGGAGAATTAGTCTTCAGGCTGAGCACGGCAGGTCCCTTGGGTATGCTCGTTGGCACGCCAAGAAAATCCATCTTTATGCCATTGTTCGTAAAATCCCTGTCGCTCGCAAGGGCAAGGATACCCTTTCTCATCAATATCGATACGCAGCCCTTCATGACAGAGCTCATGCTGATCACCTTAAAGCCTTTTTTCTCCCGCTGCGCGATAAAAAAATCATTGATGCTCTTGTGCGCATGCGTGAGGACAACAGCAGCTATATCATAACCCAGTATCCCCATCACCACCCCGCCCATTTCCCAATGCCCGATATGACAAGTAAGGGCAATAGCGCCTTTATTGGATTTCAAGACCCCGTCAATATTTTCAAGGCCTATGATCTCGACCTTCTTCCTGATAATATCTTTGTCAATACGCCTCATCCTGAAAAAATCCACCATGTATAATCCAAAATTCCTGAAGATCTTTTTCGCTATAATGCGGCATTCTTTTGTGTCTTTTTTGAGCGCTACGATCAGATTCTGGACCACTGCCTCCCTGTCTTTCCTGGAAATACAGAAATGGATATCAGAAAATCTCTCTGACAGCCAATACGCGCCGC
Organism: uncultured Planctomycetia bacterium; assembly: GCA_964489855.1. Taxonomy (GTDB): domain Bacteria; phylum Omnitrophota; class Gorgyraeia; order Gorgyraeales; family Gorgyraeaceae; genus JAHIPS01. Next base: position 1,219 of record CAZBAQ010000161.1, read on the forward strand.
TCAATGGAAGCGCATTGGAAATAATATAACCGATTTTATACAAAATGCAAAAAAGCATATCTATATGCTGAGCGCGAGCTTGGCAATGTCCATTGCCGCGTTAGGTTTTTTTAGCTCAGTTGTGCGGGCGCGCATATCGGCCAGCTTTGTAGGATTTAATAATAGTTCCTGCACGAGGGCAGCCACGTCCTCGTTGTCCTCTGCCCTTAGCGCCACGCCCTGCTGCAAAAGAAAGTCAGTGTTCTTTGTCTCCTGCCCGGGAATAGGATGGATGATGATCATCGGCAGGTCCTTGGATAATGCCTCTGCAGTCGTCAGCCCGCCTGGCTTTGTAAGCACGATGCTCGATATCTCCATTAATTCATCGATATTTTCCACGTGGCCGAATACAGCCAATTTCCTTTTATATCTTGGCGCCCTTTTCTCAAGCACCCTTTTCAGTTTTTTATTGGTGCCGCACACTACTGCCAGCTGAAAAGGGGTGCCTATGTTTTCCAGTATGGTCACTATATTTTCGACCGGGCCGAGCCCCTGGCTGCCGCCCATAATAAGCACGATAGACAGGTTCTCTTCAAAACCTATTTTCGCGCGCAGTTCCTTCTTGTCGTGGACAATTGTAAAGCGAGGATCGATAGGTATACCAAAAGGCATTATCTTTGACTTGCTCACGCCGTTCTTCATAAAACACTCCTTGCTTATCTCTGACGGCGTAATGTAATAATCGACATCATTGAATATCCAGTAAGAATGTGGGGCGTGGTCAGTTAAGACACCGACAAGCGGGAGCTTAAGATTTAAATGCTTCTTGTAGTCAGCTATCATGCCGCACGGGAACGCCTGGGTGCACAATACGACATCAGGCCTGAAATCCTCGAGCAATGTCTTTAATTTCTTGGAATTCAGCCTGTGGATGATATCCCTGAGGCCCTGAACGCTTTTAAGGACCTTTGGATTGTCATAGAGATACTCCCAGACCTCTGGCCTGCTCTTTATGACCTCCAGGTATGTCCGGTTTATTACCTTTTCCAGTATAGGGTTGGTGTAGCCGAAGGCATTTATATTCAGGGTCTCTATAGATGGAGAGATCGTCTTAAGGGAATTCTCGATAGCGCGGGTTGCGCGGTGATGGCCGGAGTTTGGCGTTATATACGCTAGAAGTATTTTTTTCTTATCGGGCATTTTTATTTAAAAATCTCTCTATGCGGAGACACGCCTCTTTTAAATCAGACATGTTGGAGGCGTAGGATATCCTTATATAATATTTCCCCTGCGGCCAGAACGCTGTGCCTGGCACAACAGCCACTTTTTCCTGCTTCAGTAGTTTCTTCGCGAACTCGAGACAATCCATGCCTATATTCTTTATGGAAAAGAATACGTAGAAAGCGCCTTCCGGGTTT
>CAZBAQ010000162.1:0-2608 GCA_964489855.1 uncultured Planctomycetia bacterium
CGGGCTAAAGATAGAGATGACAGACCTGGGTTATATAATGAGAGGCGTCTCTCCGCAGAAGGAGGTGCTTTCAGGAGAGGCCTTTGATACTGTCATTGCAGAGCGTTTTGCTGACAAGGCGGCCCTGCTCATCAAAGAAAGAAAGAGCGGATTTGCGCTTACTTATTCTAATTACGAAGATCCTAGAAGTGCAAGGATTATTGCAAAGCCGGCTAAAGAGGTGTACAAGCCAAAGGATTTGAACGGAATGGCTGATGCGGCGTTCGCGCAACACGGTGTATTGGGTGTCAAAGCAGGGCCTGTATCATCTGGGCTGGTATCTGTGCCTATGGCTAAGAAGCCAGGGATGAAAATAGAGGAGGAGGCAAGAAAACTCTTTTACGGGATAAATATTTCCACGCTTGCGCACGGGTATGCTTCCTGTGTGGAATTCAGGTTGCCCTCAGATTCTATGGTTGACGCGTGCGGCAGGGAGCAAAAAGATACGCAGGGTTTTTCATATGACCTGAAAACTATATTTGAGGCGACAAAGGACTCTGTTTTAATACTTATCCCTGAACGACATGCCGGATTCAGCGAGATAGCGGCAAGGCTGATGAATATTTACAATAAATTCGGGTACGTGAATATTGCCATATCAAGCAGGTTCAGGCTAGATAAAAAAGATAATTTGCTCAAGGCAGTGCTGGATTCGGATCCTTTGCTGAAGGCGAAGTTTGAGAGTGAACATGTTGATGTAAAAGACACGGACATGGTAGAGTTTGATTCAGGCGTATCTCATTTTATAGTAGGTCTTTTCAGGCACCTGGGCATAAAGAGCACCAAGGTCGCTGACCTTGGTTATGCATTCAAAGGTCTTGAAAAGGCCAGTTCGCCTAAGATATTAAATGACGATCTCTTATTGGCGAAAAATGGGGTGTTAGGCATAAGGGTAAGGGCTATCAATGCTGTGCGCCTCAAGGATGCCGTGGGTTTAAAAACAGGCCTTTAGGGCTTTATTATGAAAGAAATGATTCCTGGCAGTAAAATGCAGGTCAGGGACATGCAGTAAGTTGACAAACTTGAGACGCTCATTTTGTCAACTTAAGGATTTTTAGGGACCGGAAGACACATCATATACCCCTATAGCCCGAAAATCCATCTTTTTCCTCAAAAGCTGTCTTAAATCCACAGGCGGAATCATAAGCACTTCTTTCTTGATGTCAGGTATCTTCTCCTGAGCTAACTGCCAGGGAGATTTATTCTCTTTATAAGTATTAGGCCTTAGGAGATTAAAGAATAACTGATAAGAGAATATCTTGTTAAAGAAGTCAGCATTATCTTTAAATGTCTCTATCTCAAAGAATTCCCGCTCTATAATATCATGCACAGTCTCTACATCAGCCTGCCATCTATGATGAGCAGGAGGGATGGTAGCGTGAGATTGACCGGGAATAGATTCTACGGATAAAGTAAAGCTAGAAGGCTCTTTAGCGTTCCATGAGCCAATATATTCTGAACCATTATCAGTCTGTCTTGTGGTATTAGACAAGTCTATGCCAAGCTTTCTTAGATTATGCTGTATATAGTCGCTGAATAGAGTAGCGTAACTTAGTGACAATTCATCACTATAGCCCAGATACATAATCCCACAGGAGACTTCCCTAAAGGTATATTGGACTCTTGGTAGATCCAGATTCATCATAGGCGTCCAATATTCCGGTATATCATTTAAGTGTTTGGTGTCCTCACAGGTATGCTGGAATAGATCAAATTCTTTTTTGCGTTCTCTCAAGTTATTTTTAGTGATATATTTCTTCCTGCGCTTACGGGATGATACGCCTTTCTCGCGCCAGACTTTACGCATAGTCTTAGGCGATACAGGAACATTCTCTAAGACTTTGATTTGTTCCGCTCCAATGCGTTTATATGTTGCTTTAAGGTCTACAAGGAGCCTCTTAGTATCCTCTGGGGTTTCGAAAGGAGAATGATGAGGCCTCCGGGATAAATCCCGAAGGCCAAGGAATCCCTCTTCTTTAAACCGATACACCCATTTACGAACAGTATCAGGATGGGCATGGAAGAATCGGGCACAAGGCTTAATACCATGCTTTTGGGCATAATTAACCATCTGATACCGAAGATGTAATTTATCTTTACAGTTTCTCATAATGTGATAATATTGATATGGGCACATAGGTGATACCTCCTTTGATGTCTTGATTGGATACTCTAGAGGTTATTATACCTGAATATGTGCCCATTTTTATTGCATATCATATGATTCGCTGAACTCACTGAACCATTCCCTGACCCTCTGCCATCTCCACCATAAGCCCTGCCTTGCGTTCCATATCTTGCTGGCTTCGTAAGATTGCCTGTTAGAACCAGGATCAAGCTGGTATTTATCCCGGATGGGCGCTGCCTTTAACTTTGGCTTTTTTCTATATTTTCGCCCCCTATAAAAAAACAGGCTCTTTCTAACGTATTCTTCTAACTCTTTAAATCTAACTTCCCCTATAATTAATAATTCCCTTAACTCTAACCCCTTAAAGAGGGGTATAGGATGTCCCTTCCCATTCCCGAAAAAAGGCCATTTTTTTCTTGCATTAAGTCCTTTATTTTGATA
>CAZBAQ010000163.1:0-2608 GCA_964489855.1 uncultured Planctomycetia bacterium
AATACCTTTAACTGTCGCGACGTGCTCGAGTCTATGCTCTATACCCCTGAACCTTGATATGACTTCGAGCATCACGTCTTCGCTGACCCCTTCCAGCCAGGCCATAGACATAGCTGCCAGGTAATTTTCATTCTGTATATTATGCTTCTTTGCAAAACCCCTGTACCTGTCAAAAAATTCCACCCTGCATTTTATCGCGCCGGCGATCTCTTTCAAAAGTCTCTGCTTTCCATTCAAAAATACAACACTATCCTTGTCCTGATTTAAAAATATCCTTAATTTTGAAGATATGTACTCCTCCATGTCCCTGTGCCTGTCCAGATGATTTTCAGAGATATTCAATATGATGCTGGCCTTGGGTTTAAAATCCTTTGTCCTTTCGAGCTGAAAAGAGTTGGCCTCCAAGACTACAATCGAATCTTTTTTCAACCGTTTTATCTCGCCACTCAAAGGATTGCCGATATTCCCGCACACGACCGCGTCCAAGCCAGCCTTTCTAAGCATCTCGCCTATCAACGTAGTGACAGTAGTCTTGCCGCTCGTGCCTGTGACTGCAATGATAGGCGCGGGACACGCGGAATATGCCAGCTCCAGCTCGCTTATTATAGGTATACGTCTTTTCTCCGCGAATCTGATCACTAAGGAATCATTGCTGACCCCGGGACTGACCACCATTAGTTTGGCCTGCGTGATAAATCTATCAGTGTGGGAACCGAGCTCGACATTGCGCCTTTCCACAACATTGTCTTTAACAAGCCTCTCTGCCGCGCTCTTGCTGGCGCCGTCGCTTTTTATCTCGGAAATCAGGACAGTCTTACCCTGCCCGGCTAAAAGCCTCGCAGCCGCTATCCCGCTCTTCCCAAGCCCGACAACTATAACTTTTTTCATTTTCTCTCCTGGTCGAGGCGAAACCTCGACCATGAATTCGCCTCGACCAATCTTAGCGGAGTTTTAGCGTAGCAAAGCTTAAAAGCACCAGGATAATCGCTATTATCCAGAACCTCACTGTCACCTTTGCCTCATGCCAGCCACACATTTCAAAATGATGATGGATCGGCGCGATCTTGAAGATCCTTTTCCCGGTAGACCTGAATGATATTATCTGCAGCAAAACCGAAAGCGCCTCAACGACAAAAATCCCGCCCACCAAAAGCAAGATTATTTCCTTCTTCACAAAAACAGCGACCGTACCTATGGCGCCGCCTAGCGCCAGCGCACCTGTGTCACCCATGAATATCGACGCGGGAAAACTGTTGTACCATAAAAATCCCAGGGCCGCGCCAAATACAGCAGCGCAAAAAACAGTAAGCTCGCCTGCCTCAGCAAGATGATAAACGCCCAGGTATTCTGCAAAACTGACATGACCTGTCACGTAGCTCATGCCTGCGTAAGCCACTGAAGTCAGCGCAATACAACCTATCGCGAGCCCGTCCAGGCCGTCGGTAAGATTGACCGCGTTCGAGGACGCGACAATAACGAGCATGACAAAAGGTATGTAGAAAATCCCCAGGTCCACTGCCAGCACCTTAAAAAACGGCACTTCAAGCACACTAGTAGTCGCTGGATTTAAATAAAGGTATGTACCTATAATAAGCCCTGCCACTGCCTGCGCCAAAAGCTTGGTCCTTTTATTCAAACCCCTTCTGCCGGATGTATGGCGCGAGGCAAGCTTTATATAGTCATCGAGAAAACCAATGCCGCCAAGCCACCCGGTCACCATGAGCGCCAGGAGCACAAAACTATTTTTCATATCAGCCCATAAAATAGTCGACAGGCCAATGCCAAGCAAAATCAATATGCCGCCCATTGTGGGCGTGCCCTGCTTGTCTTTATGGCGTTCATAAAGATCAGGGACGTGCTTTTTCCTGATAGTCTCACCTATATTAAAGGCCTCTAGTTTTCTGATTATAGGCGGCGCAAAAATAACTGTTATCAGAAACGCACTGACACTGGCAAGCGCTGCCCTGAAGGTTATGTACCTGAAAACATTGAAAACAAAAAAGTATTCTCTTAACGGGTAAAGTAGGTAATATAACATAATGTTATTATGAGTTGGTCGAGGCGAAACCTCGACCAGTTTCAGCTGGTCGAGGTTTCGCCTCGACCAACACTTATCTGACAAATCGTACGTGTCAAGATTGTCAGATAAGAGATTTTTCGAGGCCCTCGACGATCGTCTCCATTTTCATCGCACGCGAGCCTTTTACCAGCACGGTGTCGCCTTTTTTGACCAGGTTCAGCATGGTCTCGCACGCATCCTTCGTGAGATTGCACATCTTGATCTTTTTCTGGCTCATACCTGCCTCTTGCGCGCCATTTGCAACGTGCTCGGCGAGCTTCCCGACCGCCACTATAACATCAATGCCTGACTCTGCCGCCTGTCTGCCGACAAGGTGATGGAACCTGCCTGACAGATTTCCGAGCTCGAGCATATCGCCCGCGACAAGTATCTTCCTGCCCTTTGTCGTCATGTCCTTCAGCGCCTCGATCGCCTTTCTCATTGACAATGGGTTGGAATTATACGAATCGTTTATTATCCTTATGTCGCCGAATCGCTTGACCTCCATCCTCATATTCGGCACACGAAAATCCCTTAGCGCCTCTTTTA
>CAZBAQ010000164.1:0-2539 GCA_964489855.1 uncultured Planctomycetia bacterium
CGTGGCCATTACTCAGGATCCCGACCACGACAAACTCGATCACCTCTCTTTTTCCTACAATGACCTTGGAAATATTATCGATAAGTCTATGCGGGATATCATGAAGATCTGGCATCTTACGCCTCCTTTTCTTTTAGTCCCAAATATAGCACATATAATAACAGTTGTCAAAAAAATAGAGACGTCTACCAAGTTGTTCGGGAACCTGTCTTGGTTCCAAAGAGGAACCTGTCTGCTCCATGCCCAACAATAAAAAACCCACGGCTGATTTCACAACCGCGGGTTTTTTATTAGTTTTTTGCTTTTCGCTCTCCGCTTAGTACATCCCTCCCATGCCGCCTGGCATACCACCGCCTGGAGGCATTGCAGGGCCTGGTTTTTCCTGCTCAGGTATGTCCGTAATAAGGGCCTCAGTCATAAGTAAAAGACCTGCGACGCTTGACGCGTTTTCCAGCGCTGTCCTTGAGACCTTTGTCGGATCTATAATGCCGGCTGAGATCATGTCCACATAGCTGCCGTTCTGAGCATTAAAACCTTCGTTAACATTTTTTCTGGCCTTTATCTCGTTGATGACCACTGAATCCTCTAACCCGGCGTTTCTGATGATCTGCCTTATCGGCTCTTCAAGCGCCCGTTTCAGTATATCCGCGCCTGTCTTCTCGTCGCCTTCCAGCTTTAAGCTGTCGAGCTTGGGTATGCTACGAAGGAATGCCACTCCGCCGCCAGGCACGATACCTTCTTCAACCGCTGCCCTTGTAGCGTGAAGCGCATCTTCCACCCGCGCCTTTTTCTCCTTCATCTCTGTCTCTGTCGCAGCGCCCACATTTATTACAGCGACTCCTCCCGCAAGCTTTGCCAGACGTTCCTGCAGTTTTTCCCTGTCATAATCCGAGTCTGTATCTTCGATCTGGCGTTTTATCTGCGCGATCCTTCCGTTAAGATCATTACTCTTGCCAGCGCCTTCCACTATAGTAGTGTTTTCCTTGTCGACAGTCACCCTCTTGGCCTTTCCCAGGTCATCAAGAGTGATATTCTCTAATTTTATACCAAGGTCCTCTGTGATCGCCTTGCCGCCTGTAAGGACAGCTATATCCTCCAGCATAGCTTTACGCCTGTCACCATAACCGGGCGCCTTTACCGAGCAGCAATTAAGCGTGCCCCGCAATTTGTTCACCACCAGTGTCGCAAGCGCCTCTCCTTCTATATCCTCAGCGATTATGACAAGCGGCTTGCCGGCCCTTGCTATCTTTTCAAGAAGCGGCAGCATATCTTTCATCGCAGAGATCTTTTTCTCGTGAATAAGTATGAAAGGATTCTCTATCACTGCCTCCATTCTTTCCGCGTCTGTCACAAAATAAGGCGAGAGATATCCCTGGTCAAACTGCATACCTTCCACGACATTCAGATCTGTCTTCATTGATTTTGCTTCTTCAACAGTGATAACGCCGTCCTTGCCTACCTTGTCCATTGCGTCTGCTATCAAGTCTCCTATTTCAGTGTCATTGTTAGCCGCAATAGAACCGACTTGGGAAATCGCCTTCTTGTCTTTAATAGGTTTTGACATGGCCTTTAAATTTTCAATCACTGCCTGCACTGCCTTGTCAATACCGCGCTTCAAAGCAGTCGGGTTTGCGCCAGCTGTCACGTTTTTCAGGCCTTCCTTATAAATCGCCTGCGCAAGCACTGTGGCGGTCGTGGTGCCGTCTCCTGCGTTATCGCTTGTCTTTTCAGCGACCTCTTTTACGAGCTGCGCTCCCATATTTTCGTAAGGGTCCTTCAATTCGATCTCTTTTGCTACTGTTACGCCATCCTTTGTAATGGTAGGTGAACCGAACTTCTTATCCAGCACTACATTTTTTCCTTTTGGGCCCAGCGTTACCTTTACCGCGTCTGCCAGCTGGTCAATGCCTCTTTTAAGCGCGCTTCTTGCGACTTCCTGAAAAATCAATTGCTTTGCCATAATAAACTCCTTTCAAATTTTGTAAAGCAAAATTTGACTCCGAGCGCCTCTGGTTTTGCTTACATGGCGCAAGGGGCAACTTTACTTTAGTATTGCTAAGATGTCCTCTTCCTTTAAGATTATATACTCTTCATCCTTGTAGGTTATTTCATTGCCGGCATATTTTCCAAAAAGTACCTTGTCGCCTTTTTTTACCTCTAACGCTTCTACCTTGCCGCTCTCCAATACCTTGCCCTTACCTACAGATACTACTTCGCCCTTTTGCGGCTTTTCCTTTGCAGTGTCTGGCAGCACTATGCCGCCCTTTGTCTTTTCCTCTGCCTCCAGGCGCTTCACAAGCACCCTGTCTCCTAATGGCTGTATTCCCATACAAAACACCTCCTGTTTTAATGGTTTGATTGTCAGCACTCTCTCCCGATGAGTGCTATTTAAGAGATACTATATTACCCTAAGTCCCCTGATCCTGTCAAGCAAAATCTTATCTGACATGTACTATTTGAATATTAGCGTTACGGTTTCAGCTATTTCGCACCACCCAGCCCAGCGGGTTTTGGGGCATCTTTTTCGCGAGCGGGCACG
>CAZBAQ010000165.1:0-2526 GCA_964489855.1 uncultured Planctomycetia bacterium
ATATAATAACAGCGAATACCAGGGACTTTAAAAGTCCTGAAAACACATCCTTGAATTCCAATGGATCGAATGTCATCTTCATGTATATCGTAGGACCTATGAGCAGCTTGTACACGCCTATAAGATAACCGCCTATTATTCCTATAAAGTCCGCGTATACTGTAAGAAGCGGCAGCATCAGACAAAGAGCTAAAAACCGGGGTACTACAAGATACTTCACGGGATTTGCCGCGAGTGTCTGGAGCGCGTCTATTTGTTCCGTCACCTTCATGGTGCCGAGTTCTGCCGTGATACTGGCGCCCACCCTGCCGGCGACCACAAGCGCGGTCAAGACCGGTCCCAGCTCCCGCACAACTGAAAGTGCCACGAGGCTCGAGATGTACATCTGCGCGTTCATCTTCGTGAGCTGATACGCGCTCTGAAGCGCGAGCACCATCCCTGTAAAAAGCGCGACCAGGAACACGATCGGAAGACTTAAAACGCCTATCCTGTACATCTGTGTAAAGAGTTCTTTTCTTCTCATAGGCGGGACAAACAACTGAAACACGGTCCCTACCAAAAGATGGAACACGCCTCCTATATATACGAAAAAATTCAAGGTGTGTTCGCCAAGACTTTTTATCAGCTTTTTCATAGCCTCTCCACTCCTTATATGATAATCTTGACACGCACGATTTGTCATATAAGGGTTTACAATTGTTAAAATTTCACGCTGTGTTCTACCCCGAAAAACTCCTCATTGTCCTTCAACTTCATCTTGAGGTTCTCCATACCCATCTTGTATTCCAGGCTCATTTCCTCGGGGTGCTCTTTATCCTCATAAGTGGTCACTGGATCTGTAGCAATTGTCCTGAAACCTACACGCATATTCTCGCTTACGTCCTTGCCTACGCTCAATTCATCTGAACCGTGCTTCGTTATGTCCCATCCGTCCCACGCTATTGTCTCCATATCAGATTTAATCCTTACGCCGTCAAACAAACCCCCCACTGCCGCATTCCTTAAATCCACATAACCCTCCATTATCAATTTACCGCTGTCCTGACTCACATTGGAATCCACTATGTTTATTATAGGCCCAAATCCTTCCAGCCTCAGGGTGATAAGCTTGTAACCTACAGAACCTATCTTCCCGTTCCTGCTCTCAATGGTCCCTTCTGAAAAAATATTTCCGCTCAATGCGCCTTTGATATTAAAACTGCCGCTGACAATACCAAATACAGTGTCTCGGCCCTTTACCTTTGAGGCGCGAGAGATGCGCCTCATGTCTGCCCTTTCGATCTCAAGCCGCAAATCCAGATCAAAAGGTTCTACCAGGTCTATCCTGCCTCTCAGTCTATACGAGGGGCCTAAACGCAGTTCCTCTATCCTTAACTCGTCTCCGATCACCTTAAATGAGGCCCTGAGAGGCGGGACTATTTTTGAATCCAGGGTTGTATTTTCAGAAAAAAGCTTTCCTGAAAAACCAATGGCCTTTCCCTGAGTATCCCTGATGATCCTGCCTTTTGTAATAAGGTCTGCTGAAAGCCTGGCGTTTTTTATCTCCAGATCCTCTATCCTGAATCTGGAAAAGACATACCCTTTGTTTAAAAAATTCAGATTCAAAGAACTGCCATTATCCGACACGATATCAGCAGGCATAAAGCCTCTGCTCCCGGTCGTCGAGCTCCAGCCAATATCAAAATCGTCATGCACAAAAACATTTTCATAAAGCCACGGCACGCCTGCCACGAACAATACGGCAAGTAAAATCAGCCATAGACTTACCCTGACCTTGCTTCTGGCGATCGCATAGTACATAATTTATTTGAATATTATTTTTCCGTTTTTGGCAGAAACCTTGAATTTTTTATTCTTGTCGGACTTCTTGGCAATGATCTCTTCTGCCAGCGGGTCTTCCAGAAGCCTCTGGATAGTGCGCTTCAGAGGCCGCGCGCCAAAAACAGGATCAAACCCATTTTCTATCAATAGGACCTTTGCCGACTTATCCAGCTCTATATCTATATCCTGCTCCTTCAGCCTGTCTATTACCTCAACCAGTTCTATCTCCACGATATGATAAAGGTCTTCCTTTGATAGACCGTGGAACACGATTATTTCATCCACCCTGTTTAAAAATTCAGGTTTGAATGTCTTTTTCACCTGGTCAAGAAGCTGTTCCTTGATATTCTTGTGCCCGGCCTCTACATTCTCTGATTTGAAACCAATAGCGCCATGCTTCCTGAAAAGGTTAGCGCCCACGTTCGAGGTCATGATGAGTATCGTATTCCTGAAATCGACCTTTCTTCCAAAGCTGTCAGTCAGCCTGCCGTCCTCCAGGACCTGCAGCAGTATATTAAACACATCGGGGTGTGCCTTTTCTATCTCGTCCAGAAGCACCACAGAATAAGGTCTTCGCCTTACCTTTTCTGTAAGCTGTCCGCCTTCCTCATAACCAACGTAGCCTGGAGGCGCACCAACAAGACGCGAGACATTGAACTTTTCCATATATTCTGACATGTCCAGCTGGATAAGTGCGTTCTCGTC
>CAZBAQ010000166.1:0-2520 GCA_964489855.1 uncultured Planctomycetia bacterium
GCTATTGCTAGAGCCATTATGAAAAAACCAGACATATTGATTCTTGATGAAGCGACCAGTGCTCTTGACAATGTGTCGGAGGCACTGGTTCAGGAAGCCATTAACAAAATATCAAAGGACCGTACCGTGGTTGTGGTCGCCCACAGGCTTTCCACCATAATTGGTGCCGATAAAATAGTAGTGCTGGAAAACGGCCGGGTTATGGAGGAGGGGACACACAGCGAGTTGATGATGAAGAAGGGTGTATACTGGAACTTATACAAGAGCCAAGAAAGCACACAGCCAAGAAGATAGTGAGAGTATTTTTCGATTTATGATGGCTGATACCCGCAAGAAAAAAGTAGCTACCTTACTGCTGGGTCGTGAGGGAAGTGTTGGCTTCCCCAATAAAAATACCTATCCTACTGAGCTAGGATGCATTACCTTGATTCAAGGCACTTTGCATGAGCCCACCCTTGTTCCTCCATATATTCGCTAATAGCACTCTTCTCTTCTTTGGTTGTCACTTCAATTACTTGCCCGCATACATTGCAGCGATAACTGACCAAATATCGAGTTTTAGCATCGGCAAAACCTTTATTGTACCCTTCATCCCAACCTTGCTTCCTAGCCTCTCTCAGTTTCTTAACCCGGACCTCGAGTATCCCCAGCCCTAGCTTAAGGATGTCGGAAAAGCTATTGCCTTCCGCCTTGGCTTTAACTAACCTGTCATAAATTTCCCGTGGTACCCGACAGCTTACCGTAGGATGACTCTGCTCATACTTAACTCGTGAGGGTGCTTTATGTTTTCTAACCTTGGCCATCATTCCTCCTTTCTTTGCCATCGCAGAATAAAATAAAAGGAGGCAACTGCACTTGAGAGCAGTTACCTCCTTGTCAGGCCGGCAACTTATCCTGTAACTACCCGAATTATAACACTGCCTGGTGCAACTGTCTATACCTTTTTGGAATAATTATAAGGCACTGTTAAGCTATCAGTACTCACCCTGTGGGGTCCCCCCTCTATACCTCATGGAGAGTATCCAAGAGGAAATGAGCTCGCGTATTTGTGTCTAAATTACTGCTAAGAAATAACAGTGGGAAATTATATCAGTGATACTGGTAGAGAAGTGCAATTTCGTATTGGAAGAGTATCCTAACCCACCCCCTCCGGGGACAAAATGGTAGGGGGGTAAACGGTATATGGTATACCATTGAGTAGTCGACATGGTAAACACTATGGTAATCCATAGATGTAAACCGGCAGAACTAGGGTCCGAACAAGCCGTAATAAAACTTGTATATCGAGCTGCTATATTTCTTCGGAGTATCTAGTCGATATAATATGTCATATCGCCATAAATCAATGCCCGAATATATCAATTTGATAATCGGAATATCGAGATGATATAATGTATCGGGTTGATATGGCAACATCGGTTGAGTTACCCATGCTTGGCTTACTCAGGGAAGGACCGCTCCACGGATATGAGTTGAAGCGACAAATGGAAAACATTGTCGGCTTCTTCGGCTCGGTAAGTTACGGCTCGCTGTATCCCATGTTCCATGGCCTCGAAGTACGGGGCTATGTAACCCGTACTTCGGAACAGACCGGCCGTATTGTCTATCATATAACCTCCAAAGGAAAAGAGCGTTTCGTCCAATTGTTGCATGAGCCTTCCGTACCCTTCACACAGAAATTACTCTTTCTGGAAACTATCTCTCTAGCTGAGCGTAGACAGATACTTGAAAGTCATAATGAAGAGTTAACTAACAGGTTGGAAAAATATCGGCGCATACAAGAACGTATTGATGTAAAGACCATCGACCGCTATCGTGCAGCTTTACTCGCACGTGAGGTTGACCATGTGGCTAAAGACATAATCTGGCTGCAACATTTAATAGACGACGAAGAAGCAAGTACGCCGGAACAAGATGGTCGAGATAGCCATCGTAGGCCTTTGAAATCATTTAGAAAGAAGCGCTAAAAACAACTTGTGGCAAGGGGCCTAGGAAACAGAAACTCAAATTAGCACTGCTCAGCTACTGCACAAAATCCTCTATTGTTCAGTGACTACTGTTTCAGAGTCTTTATCATACGCTCGGCCAAGTCTGGTTCTTCGAGCGAATCGATAAAATACTGTAAGGCAGCTTTGATTGCAGTTTGAAAGGCTTTCTCCGCGGATTGTTTGCTGCCACGCCATTTACCTTTCTTGTCCGTAGCAGACCTATAAAATTTATTGTATAAGTCCTCGGGTATATCAGCTTTGAGAATAACAGTTGCCATAGACTTCCTCCTTATATGATTTGTGATATGATTGGAGTTCGTTCGCCGGATTGGATTAAGTCTGTATTTTTAAGGCATTGAGTATGCTGGCTCTCAGTGGCTTTAGGTCGACATCGCTGAAATGTTGTATTTCACCGGCTCCTTCTCCATCCTTGACAATACATATATCGACACCGCCGCCGACCGTGGTCTGGACACCCGTAACCATGGTAAAAATGGTTGGCATCGCCCTGGCAGACTCTTTCATTGAGAGG
>CAZBAQ010000167.1:0-2515 GCA_964489855.1 uncultured Planctomycetia bacterium
CTTGCCCAGCTCATCAACGAATTTACAGAATTTTCTCTTAAATCCATGAGGGATAAATACGGCTCGGAGAAACAAAATGCGGCGAAATGGTATACTGCGGGGGCAGAAAAGTTTCTAGCCAGTGCAAGGAGATTCGGCCTAAAGTTGTTTGTAAGCACTGCAAGACCTGATATAGCCGTTCAAAAAGAGGCGCAGGCTATGGGTATTGCCGAAGCATTTGACGGTATATTTAGCACCGGAAGAGATGCCGGCCAAGAGTCCCCCAATAAGGCAGTTCATCTTATGAGGATACGTAGGCGTAAGGACGTTAATACCAACGCCTCACGCCTTTTATTCATAGATGATACTGATCAGGGTATAAGAGAAGCCCGTCTTGTCGGGGCCCAGACGCTGGGTTATGTCGGGGTTAGCGGCGATACAGATGATATTATCCGAAGGGCCGAAAGTCTAATCGACGCCGGGGCTGATACGATAGTTCTGGATTTACAGCCTAGACGCAGGATTTTTGGTGTTACAGGCGTTAGACATGTCATGCCGCCGGAACTCATGGGGACCTATTTGAGAGAAAAGCAGGGACCTATTTTTTTCTCACGGCTTACAGGCCCCGAAGATTTGGCTGTCGAGTGGAAGGTGTGGGGGTGGCCTGCAGAGAAGGTAGGAAAAACGTTAGGAATTGAAAGAGAAATACAAGGTCGCCTCAGAGGAAGAAAAGGACCTATAGGGACGATGACCTTTGGCTGCGGATTACCGGGAAACACCCCTTATACCGCTGTAGTAGATACGCCTTATGGGCCTTGTGATTTTGACGAACTCGTTGAGGCATTTCCAAAGGAAATATTGGGAGACCATCCAGTGGATTTATATCCATTTTATTTTAAGTATTTATTCATTGCCGGCAACCCAGTTATATGGGTGGGTAATCAGGATAAAGATATAGAAGAAATTATTGGGAAGCTCAAGCAATTGAAAGATGAACGCGAAGAAGCCAGGATGCAATACAATAAGGCCCTTCAAGTCGGCACTAAAGAAAAGGCAGAATGCATCCTGAACGGTTATCTTACAGGGGTTAATAAATTTTGTGATGCCTATCTTAACCGCATAGATGTAGGAAAAACAGACGCCTCCGTTTACATTCCTGCCGGAATTATACATGCGGCAGGAACAGGCCTTTCTATACAGATACATGACCCTAAAGACCCAAAGCGACAAAAGGATGAATTGTGGAAGAGCGGTCCGAAATTTGTAACCAAGAACGGTTTTATGGTGATTGAGCCGCAGCAGGTTTCGAATCTTACCTATCAGCTGGTATTGCGCGATTTGGAAAGGGACTTTGATGAGGATGGTTTCGAGAAGGGTGTCGATATTTTGAGAAAGGCAGCCGGCAGGTTCCCTAAAGGTCGAGAGCTTATGAAGTTATTATCCGATTATCCCGAGCAAAATGCAAAATTCGTCTTTAAAACCGAATTGCTTCAGCCCGGAGAGACAACTTATGTCGAATCTTTGGAAAATAGTCCGCAAACCATATTTGTCCATAATGGAGAAATGACTGTCAGCGTTGCCAATAAGAGAGACGATAAAGGTAGAAGGCTGTATGCTCCGGAGGCATTCGTTATTCCATGCGGCTGTCCGGTTTTGAGATTAGAAAATAAAGGAAGCACTCCTACCATGTATTTGACTGCGTCCCTGCCGCAGAAGGAGCAGGTGATGGCTGATGCCAAGAGGGCGCCCGGAACAAAACCAGTGGCCGAAAGCGAGTATGCCGAGTTAAAAAAGTTAGTCGCAGGCCTAAAAGTCAAAAGAGAGGAAGATGTCACCGAAGACGTAGTTAATTTTATAAAAGCACGCCTGCAAGGAGAATCATCCCTTAAAGAGGCATATCAAGGTCTTATAGATATTATAGCTTATGGCAGGATAAGGTTCAGGATAGACACTTTAATAGGCAAGCAAGGTTCCGAAGAGATGTTTTATCCGAGGTTCGGTAAAGACAAGGACATGTTGGGTTCTGTTTCATGGCTGGAGGAAAAAAACGAGACGTATTATGTTCACGTTACTTCGGCATTTTGGAAAAGATATGGCAAATCAAAATATATGCAGGCCCAGATTATTGCGCATGAATTCAGAGATAAAACAGCGTCTCACCACGTGGCGTGTGTCGACGAATTGAAATTTTCATCGGCTTCCGCCAGGAAAAAGGGTGTAAGCGACCTGACTGAATTGCCTTTAAGATATGCAAGCGCAAAGGGAAACAAGGATTATCTTTTGATGCTATGGAAGGATTATGATCCCAAAAAGGATCCTGATGCATCCTTTCAGCGGGTTCTTACGCAGGCCATATTAGATTTCAATGAGACAAATGCAGGGGACAAAAAAGATTTTATGTCCCAGTGTTTTTATTCATATGACGGCAAGAGGCATTCCAGAGAAAGCATGGGCAGGATATTAAATAGCCAGAGAGCATATAAGGCCCCCACCGCCGTATTCTTTGATATGGATGGGGTATTGTTTAAACGGCCTT
>CAZBAQ010000168.1:0-2514 GCA_964489855.1 uncultured Planctomycetia bacterium
CTTTTGTGCCATTATGCCTTGGACAATTTATATCAACTGCAAGTACCCCGTGGTACCTATATCCAGTCGGTATTGATATTTGAGCAACCCCACCTGGGTCTATATGCGGGGCTATATAAGACGTCCCCTTTACCGGTGTATACGGTATATCATCCCAACTGATAGGAGTATCCGTCCAATTGTCCTTGAAGTAGGTTTCAATATCCTCTCTTTCTGTGTTTATCCCTGCCATTCTTTAAATTCCATATTTAGAACGAACATAACTTCTCGTTTGTGCATAGGTTCTATATGGCTTTGACTTGCCACCCCAACCTTTGTATTCTACCTTCTCCGCCCATGGTATTGTATTTGATATTGTTATGGTATCTCCAAGCTTGATCTTATCTATAACAGCCATTCCCTGTCTTGCCTTTTCAACAGAACTAAAATCAGGGGAAGTTATCCTCCCTAAATTTGTATGCGTTATATCTGCAAGATTAATCCCAATTCTATGACTTTGGACATATGAGCCTTTCGACCTTCCCGCTCTGGAATTTCCAGGAGTAGGAGAAAAAGCTAATAGTTTTTCATAAACATCAGACACCATATCTTGTATGCTTTTATCAATACCAGATGTAAGTTTGTCTATCTCTACTTGAAAATGCCCACCTGTAGCCATTTATTCCTTCCTTATCTGCATGTCATACATCGCACCTGCGCCATCTATAGTAAAATCAATAATCTCATATTCGGTTGTTACACCATCTTCTTTTAAATAAAGGATGTCCTGCGTCTTTGGTGTTATATCCAGGTCCAGGGCAGCAAATATCAATCTCGAATCTTTGGATGTTATCTTTTCTCCGTCCGTTTCTATAACCGTATAACTTCCTTTTGATCCATTAAGCTTATAGAAATATCCATTTATTGATACGGTTTCTCCGATGGCCTCTGCAACTAAAGTATTTTCTTTAAAACTTATAAGATGTTCTGCGACCGACACAGGGGTGAAATAATCATTATTCGCTGATTCCGTGAATCCTGATATTTTGATACATCTACCATCATAAGCTATACCTGATAAATCCGTGGCAACGGAGGTTATAGAATTAGATGTTGCCACCGCAATATCCGTACCTGTTATTGTGGTTAAAGCATTGGCCTCGGTATGAGAAGATGAAGCCGGTTCATAAGTTATTGCCCCTATGCTTGAGTAATAGATAACAACATGCAACTTCATGCTCTTTACAGTCTTTATTGCATTCTGCGCTATCTTCTGAAGATCAGTCTTTAAGCTCATTTATCCTCTTTGGAGCAGAGGAGTTTGCCTACTCGGCAATACTCCGTAATCTCTAATCATAGCGTAAACAGACTGAGGGACCACACCTTTCCTGTCTCTTTTGTCCGTATAAATATCAAGCCCAGGAAGAGTTAGTCGCTTAAATCCTTTTTCGCCCTTCTCTATAGATACATCATCAGCCAAAAGAAACATCCCAAATTCAGCAGTGGCCTCAGCTAAAAAAGAAGGGATAGTGCCTGAATTAACAGGGTATCCCTCAGTGTCGTACACCAATGTCCTCGGCCACATTAAGGCTTGTGTGCTTGACGCTACCATCCCATCCCAGATTATGTAATCGTCAAGTAACCTGGTCGCCCAGACTAAAGCTATGTTTTTATTTGCATCGGTTGCGTCTGTCCAATCTGTTTTATGCAAACGAGATTCAAAATAGGTTTCAGCGTCAGCGAGTGTGGTGTATGTATTTGCATTGGATGCGCCTGGTGTAGCTATAAGTGTGATGGCCACAAGTTACCGCCTTAACCATGTTTTGATGTTTTCTTGCTAAATCCGCCTGAAGGCTTGCTTTTCCACGAAGCAATATTATTTAGATTCTGTGCTGGATTTACATCATGGAATGTCTTGGTATGGTTTTTTACTTCCTCAACAAGTACATGCTTATTTGGTTTATATCTCGATTTCGGTATAATCAAATGGCTGTGGCATCTCTGTATTGTTACTGTATCTTCCATTGTATTGTCCTCTATTTATTTAATTTTAGTTTTAATTTTCCTGCTCCTGCTAACTGGTGAACGAGAGGTTTTCTTGGGCTTACCCCAATCTGATACAGCCTTAGTATTATCCACAAAAGACGGCTGTATGGGTGGAACGGGTTTAGCAGGCGTTACAGGCTTCACGGGTGCTATAGGCCGTATAGGTGGAACAGGTTTAGCCTTATCCACAAATACCTTTTTTGGTGCCCTTGGGTCATATTCAGTATGAATTTTTAGATTAAGATCCCTCCGGTTAATTACAACAAAGGGTTTGTCAGGAAATCTTCTATCTACAACTCTTATAGTCTCTAATTTCGACGTCAACATCTTTCTCCTCCTGTGAATGCTCCGTGTCCAGAGGGCACGGCTTCTACATTACGGCCAGAGGCCGGATGAAAGACTCCATCCCGAGTCTTAAAACATTAATAGAATATTTGTATTATAAAATAGGGCAGGCGAGAGAGGGAACCCACCCTATTTTCCCTGGGG
>CAZBAQ010000169.1:0-2510 GCA_964489855.1 uncultured Planctomycetia bacterium
CGGCATTTTATGAAAGGGTGGGTTTTCTGGATATGGCGATAGATACGCTTAAAGAGGCTATTTTGGTCGATCCAAAGGTCGGCAGTCTCTATTATAATCTGGGCTGCCTGTATCTAAAAAAGGGCATGCCGCAGGATGCTGCCAGGGAGCTTAAAAAGGCCATAAGGTGTGATAAAAATGACGTAGATGCCTATAATAATCTGGGCGTGGCCTATGCAAGGGCAGGGGAGTATAAAGAGGCAATGGCCGAGTTTAGAAAAGCGCTCTGTTTCAGGCCGCTTCACAGAGAGGCAAGGATTAATCTTAAAAAGGCAAAAGAGGATTATGAGAGAGAATAAGGGAGCTGTTGGGATTTTTTTATTAGTACTCACGTTGGCCCTGGCAAGGTTTTTGTGGCTGGGTTCAGTGCCTGGGCTACATGGCGACGAGGCGCTTTATGGCATCAAGACTTATATCATGATGCATGGTGATCCTTTCACGATTAACGGGTTTAATGCCTATACAGGTCCTCTTATAAGCTACCTGAGGATCCCGATATTTTATTTTATGGGAATCAATGTATTTACATTGAGACTACCGATAGTCATCCTGAGTCTTGTTTCTATATATTTCGTCTACAGACTTCTTAAGCTGGCCTACAATCGTGAGACAGGTATCATAGGCGCGCTTCTTTTTCTGACCATGCCGTGGTCTTTTATCTATTCAAGATTTGCCGACGAGACGCATACGAGCCTGATGTTTTTTGCAATATGCGGTTTGTACTACTGGTATCGCGGCCTGTCCTCAGGCAGCGGCCGTATCCGCAGTATGGACATGGCGCTCGCGGCCCTATTTTTAGGCATGGGTGTGTTTAACCATATGATATTCATGCTCGTGCCAGTCACGTATTTCATATATTTTTTTATCAGGCATAATTTTGGCCGCAGGATGGATAAGCCCTTTATCGTCTTTCTCAGCGTGTTCCTGCCTTTTTTGTTCCTGAGGGTGTTTTTGATCCTTAATGGCAGACTTATTGGCGCAGACGGGATATATTATCGCCTGGGCCAGGCCATAAACATGAATCTTGTGTATAAGTTTTTATGCAGCGCCCCTCACCTTATGAATATGCTGGATGGAGGCATATTTTATATCCGGGTAACCGGAGAGATCCTCGTCAGGGTGATCCCCCTGGCCTCTATTTTATTTATCGTTTCTTTAATAGCGCTTATATGGAGACGCAGGCATTATCCCCAGTTTGAAAAGCAGGACGCAATGTTTACATCCATATTCCTTTTAAATTTTTTAATAAATGCCATGTTTTTAAGAGACTTTTCTCTCAGGTATTTTATAACCACACTGATGTTTGCAACGATCCTGATAGCCATATTCATAGGGACCTCAAGGATCAGGAAATGGCTCAGGATAGGGCTGGTATCTCTAGTGTTAGCATCTAATTGTTTATATGTGGGTTACAATTATATGTATATATTCAGGCAGACAGGGGGCAGGTCCTCGGTCTTCTGGACAGGCAATTTTTTTGAGGACAGCAATGGTTTTATTGATTCAAGAGTGCTTTACGATTATTTAAAAGGCAGGGATATAGCGGATATCTGGGTGCCGGAGGAATTTATAAGATGGGCGCTTATCTTTCTGGACCTTGACGCAAAGAGGTTGAATATAAAAGCCGAGATAGGAAATGAGACTTTTAAAGAGCTTCACTATGTATCTTACAAGGGAAACGGTCCTGATATGCATAATTTTAGCGGCAGGTATTCAAATAGCGGATACAGCAGCCATTTAAACAACTACGATATATTTTTAATAGAGAGATGAAGAGATTTTGTATAAAGACATTAGGGTGCAAGGTCAACCAGTATGAGTCCCAGGTGATACGCGAGGGGTTTTTAAGGCAAGGGTACCTCGAGGCCGTGAATATTGACGACGCGGATATCTTTGTGGTCAATAGCTGCACAGTGACTTCTGTGAGCGACTCAAAATCGCTAAAGGCGATCCGCAGCGCGATCAGGAAGGGCAAGTGCGTGGTCGCGACCGGGTGCATGGTGGAGGACAGGGATCTGGATTTGACTAAACTCAGCGGCGCGAGGTTTATCATTAAGAATAAGGATAAATATAAGATTCCGCAGATAATAGATGAAAGGTGTCCCTCGACTTCGCTCGGGACAGATAGGGTGAAGGGTGAAAGGTTTGGGATTAATGGTTTGAAAGGGCATACGAGAGTCTTTGTAAAGATCCAGGATGGGTGCGATAATGTCTGCTCGTATTGCAAGGTAAGGGTGGTGAGGGGCAGGTCAAAGAGCAGGCCTTTTAAAGAGGTCGCAAGAGAATACAGGCGCCTGATAGAGAGCGGGGTCAAAGAGATAGTGCTTACAGGTATTTGTCTTGGCGCGTACGGCAGAGATATTTCAAAAACCGCGAGCCTTTCCAGATTGATCAAAGAGATCTGCAGAATAGACGGTGACTGGCGTTTGCGATTGAGCTCAATAGAGCCAAAGGATGTAACAAAGGATTGA
>CAZBAQ010000170.1:0-2499 GCA_964489855.1 uncultured Planctomycetia bacterium
GAGGTTTTTTCAGACGCAGGCAATATACGATGTTAAGCTATTCAAAAAATTTCTGGATACCTCAAAACATTTAAATACGACAATAATCGCCGGCATAGTACTTTTAAAATCTGCCGGCATGGCAAGGTTTATGAATAAAAATGTAAGCGGCGTGTTTGTTCCTGATGATCTGATCCAGGAAATGGACAAGGCGCAGGACAAAAGCGCCACATCCATAGAGATAGCAACCCGCTTGATAAAGGAATTAAAACCAACATGCCAGGGCATTCATATAATGCCGATTGGCTGGGATAAAAAAGTTCCTATGGTCTTAGACGCAGCAGGTTTGTAAATGTAAAGAGGAGGTTTCATGTCCGAGGTAATAGCAAATTTGGCAAAAAAAGGCAGTGAGACAGCGCTGTCTTTAGCGAAAGATTCTTTCAATAACTGTATTAAGAATTCTGGGGCACAAAATAAGATTTTTTTCCCGGATACTGCCTTTTATCTGCCCGTATCTTTTGCCTTGCTGGGAAAAGAGGCAAAGGTTTTAGGGGATATCGAGTCGATATTGAATGAGGCGGAGGCATTAGCTAAAGGTAAAGGCCTTTCTCTGGATATACCTGATATGGGAGGGCTTTTGAATTTCGGGCTTTCGACATTATTGTCAGCGGAGGTAATAACGGTCTTAAGATATATGGAAGGGCTTGCCCCTGAAAAAAACTTTACAGGTTTTATACCCGATAGTGTATTGAGGTCCCTTGGCGTTCAATTGGTAGACGGGAGGATTTCAGGGGTCGCTGTAATTATAGGCCGAGCGCCTGATTCTTTATCTGCGGTAAAACTGATAAGGGCCGCTCAAAAAAGAAACCTTATATCTCTTTTGGTAGGAAACAGTAAAGGCGAAAGTTTAAAAGAACAATTAGATAAAGAAGGCGTGGAAACCGGACTGGATACATATGTAGTCCCACTGGGCAAGGATATTGTATCTGTTATACATGCCGTGAATTTTGCAATCCGTGCGGCGCTTAGTTTCGGAGGTATTAAAAAGGGGGAATGGCAGAAGTGTTTGGACTACTGCCGCAAGAGATTGCCTGTTTTTTGTGTTGCCCTGGGTTATGTAGATGAGGTCATATGCGCTGCCGGAGTAGGCGCCCTTAGCATGGGGATACCTATTGTTACAAACGACGGTAATGTGCCTCCGGTAGGAAAAACTCCTGTTACCCTTTATGAGTCTGTTATAGTGGAGAAGGATATCGAAAAAATAATTTCAAGAGGCATGGAGGCCAAGGATATCAAAATTAAGGTGTCGGAAATAGACATTCCTGTTTCTTATAGCGCGGCGTTTGAAGGCGAGCGTGTCAGGCGTGAGCAGATGTTTGCGCAGTTCGGAGGAAAATATTCAGACGCATTTGAATACGTGCAAATGGTGGACACTGAAAAAATAGAGGATGGAAAAATAGAAGTTATAGGATCTGAAATAGATGATATCAAGGAAGGCGGCGCAGCTCCGCTTGGGATATTTGTCGAGGTTGCCGGAAGAAAGATGCAAAAGGACTTTGAGCCTATACTGGAGAGACAGACACACAGTTTTTTAAACGAGGCAATGGGCATATTCCACATGGGCCAGAGGGATATGTGCTGGATACGAATCTCAAAAGAGGCAAAACAAAAAGGCCTTAAGCTAAGACACTTTGGCGTAATATTGCATGCGCGAATTCATGATGTATTCAGCGCAATAGCGGATAAGGTGCAGGTTACTATATATACGAATCAAGAGGATGTTAAAAGGATATCAGAAGATATTCAGAAAGTATATAAGGAAAGGGACGCGCGCGTAGCAGGTATGACAGATGAAAGCGTTGATCTGTTCTGGACGTGCACCCTGTGTCAGAGCTTTGCGCCAAATCACGTGTGCATAGTAAAGCCGGAAAGGATCGGGTTGTGCGGTGCATACAACTGGCTGGATACCAAGGCATCTTATGAATTGAATCCAACAGGTCCAAATCAGCCTGTAAAAAAAGGCAAGTGTCTTGATCCTGTAAAGGGAGAATGGACCGGTGTAAATGAAGTCGTCAAACAAAAATCCAATCATACTTTGGAAAGATTTTGCGGTTATTCTATCATAGATTCACCAGAGACCAGCTGTGGATGTTTTGAGTGTGTAATCGCCATATTACCGGAGTTAAATGGCTTTATGAT
Source organism: uncultured Planctomycetia bacterium (assembly GCA_964489855.1). Classification (GTDB taxonomy): domain Bacteria; phylum Omnitrophota; class Gorgyraeia; order Gorgyraeales; family Gorgyraeaceae; genus JAHIPS01. The sequence goes on from CAZBAQ010000170.1 coordinate 2,179, forward strand.
TGTAAATAGAGAATACGCAGGGATGACGCCTGCTGGTATGACTTTTTCAACGCTGGCAGGTACGATCGGAGGAGGCCAGCAAACTCCTGGTTTTATGGGGATAGGAAGGCTTTATATCGTAAGTAAAAAGTTTATCTCTGCCGAAGGAGGAATTAAAAGAATTGTCTGGATGACCAAAGAATTAAAAGAATCGCTTGCGGATAAATTAAAAGACAGATGCAGGGAACTGGGAGTCCCTGATTTAATGAATAAAATCGCTGACGAGACAATAGCTACCACAATAGAGGAACTGCTACCGTACCTGGAAAAGGTCGGTCACCC
>CAZBAQ010000171.1:0-2497 GCA_964489855.1 uncultured Planctomycetia bacterium
TCATTTTTCGCACGTAGAAAAAAACGTGCTTGAATATAACGGCACATGGAACAGTAAAATGGTTCAATAACTTAAAAGGAGGTAACATGGCATTTGGACAAGGTGGTGGATATGGCGGGGGTCAGAGAGAGATGCACAAGGCGATATGCGCAGACTGCAACAAAGAATGCGAAGTCCCTTTTAAGCCCAGCGGAGATCGTCCTGTATACTGCAAGGAATGCTTCTCAAAGCGCAAAAATAGCAACCGCTAATAAACGGTAAGGGCGTTTCGAATAACCCAATAGGAACTATAAATTACGCTTACAGTGAAAGAATTCGGGGATTTTCTGTCTTTGGAGACCATAAAAAGGAGGCAGGCGTGATTAAAAATTTGGTAAGGGCAACCGAGATCAGCGTGGCGACTAAAAATGAGATCGGGGCATTGGCGCGGATGATGTCATTTTTGGTCAATCACGGCATAAATGTGGAGACAATAGCCGGTTACTCGAACTATATGGGCAACCAGGGAAATCTTATATTCATAACTGATGATAATAAAACTGCCCTTACTCAACTAATAAGCAATGGATATGATGATATTGTAGAGAATGACGTGATCCTGATAGAGCTTGAAAATAAACCCGGGACCTTAAAGAATATTTCCGAGATCCTCGCCCTTAATAAGATAAATATCAATTATATATACTGCACGACCTGTTCAGGTGGCTGTCCTGCCAAGATCGTGGTCTCGACCTCTGACAATGATATGGCGTGGAAGGTCTTGACCTCGCGCGACACATAACCCGTGAAAAAGAAGTGATAATAAAACTGATTCTTATATTTTTTGCAGGTATTATAGCATCCTTTATAAATGTAAATGCCGGAGGAGGGTCTCTTTTGACCTTGCCTGCGCTGATTTTTATGGGGCTTCCTTCAGCTGTAGCGAATGGCACGAACAGGATCGCAATACTGGTGGGCGCTATTTCAGCCACGAGAAAATTTAAGAATAAAGGCATATTTGACTGGAGATTCGGATTGGAGCTCGCTATCCCTGCATTGATCGGAGCGATAATAGGAGCGAACATAGTTGTTAATATCCCTGACAGGCTGTTTAATACTATACTCTCATGCGTAATGATACTGGTGGTGATAGTGATTATTCTGGATCCTCGGAAAAGGATGAAAAAGATTTTCGAGGAAGCCACCAAAGCTAAAAAGTTTATAGCGGGCGTAGCATTTTTCTTCGTGGGTTTTTACGGAGGATTTATACAGGCAGGCGTGGGATTTCTTATAATGGCGACGCTGGCCTTTATTACAGGGCTTTCGCTTGTAAGGATCAATGCCTTAAAGGTCTTTGTAGTGCTTGTTTTTACCATATTTTCGTTAGGGGTGTTTGTCTTGAAGGGAAAGATCGACCTGCCCATGGGCCTGGCCTTATCAGCCGGCCACGCAATAGGCGCCCATCTCGGAGCCGTGTTTGCCATAAAGAAGGGCGACAAATGGATCCGCATCATCTTAGCCATAGCAGTAAGTGCAATGGCGCTAAAGCTTTCCAATTTATTTTAAGTTTGTGTTTAATTTTAGCCTGTGTTAATATATAGGGCATATTGAAGGGGTATATATGGATATCGAGCTACTTCAGAAAAAATGCGGAAAAGAGAATTTCAAGAAACTAGAGGCGCTTAAAAATCAAAAGGTCATGGATTTTGTGGCTAAATATGTGGGACTCTGCGATCCCGATACAGTGTTTGTGCGCACAGACTCCAAAAAAGACGCAGACTATTTGCGCAACAGGTCTTTGGAACTGGGAGAAGAGAATCCGCTTGCCACAAAAGGACACACTATACATTTTGATGGATATTATGACCAGGCGCGCGATAAGGAAAGGACAAGATATCTTCTAAGGCCTGATGAGGTGCTGGGTTCAGACATAAAGTCAGTTGACAGGAAAAAAGGGCTTGAAGAGATTCACGGTTTTTTCAAGGGCTCTATGAATGGCAAAGAGATGTACGTTTGTTTTTTCTGTCTGGGCCCCACGAATTCCGTTTTTTCCATGCCGGCTGTTCAAATAACCGACTCGACTTATATCGCGCATTCAGAAGATATACTCTATCGCGGCGGTTACAAGCAGGTTAAAAAACTGGAAGGCGGCGGTGGATTTTTCAGGGCTGTCCACACCGCGGGTGAACTGGAAGGGGCAGTAAGTAAAAACGTTGATAAGCGCCGCGTGTATATAGACCTTGAGGAAGAGATGGTATTGAGCATTAATACCCAATACGCCGGTAATACGGTAGGCCTGAAGAAACTTTCAATGAGGCTTGCTATCAGAAGGGCATCAGAAGAGGGATGGCTTACAGAGCACATGTTTATAATGGGCGTGTACGGCCCAAAGAAAAAACGCATCACGTATTTTACCGGTTCTTTTCCTTCTGCGTGCGGAAAGACTGCCACTGCAATGCTTGAGGGCGAGAAGATAATAGGCGATGACATTGCTTATTTACGCAAGATCGATGGAAAG
>CAZBAQ010000172.1:0-2497 GCA_964489855.1 uncultured Planctomycetia bacterium
AAGCAGCTTTCGGAATCCCTGATACATATCTTGAAAAATATATAGAAAGGCCAAGGCACATAGAGGTCCAGATCTTAGCTGACAAACGCGGCCATATCATACATCTTGGCGAAAGGGACTGCACTATTCAAAGGCGGCATCAAAAACTGGTAGAGGAATCGCCATCGCCAGTCATTAATTCAAAGCTGCGCAAAAAAGTGGGCGAGATGGCTATCAAGGCGGCCAGGGCCTGCAATTACACAAACGCCGGCACTGTGGAATTTCTGCTTGATAGGTATCAAAACTTTTATTTTCTGGAAGTAAACACCAGGATCCAGGTCGAACATACTGTAACAGAGATGGTGACAGGCGTAGATATCGTGAAAGAACAGATAAAGATCGCCGCGGGCATAAAACTTTCCTATAAACAGGATGACATTCAAGTAAAAGGATCTTCCATCGAATGCAGGATAAACGCGGAGGATAGCGAGAATGGATTTCTGCCCTGCCCTGGAAAGATAGAGATGTTTATGTCTCCAGGCGGCGGCGGGGTAAGGGTTGACTCGCATGCATATCCCGGCTACACAATGCCGCCTTATTATGACTCCATGATAGCCAAGTTAATCGTCTATGGAAACAATAGACAAGAAGCAATAAGGATAATGAAAAGGGCGCTGGACGAGTTTGTCGTATCCCCGATAAAGACGACCATACCTTTTCACAGGCACGTAATGAGTGACATGCTTTTCAGGCGCGGCGACTTCGCGACTGACTATGTTGAAAAACTAAATCTATCTTCCCAAATCTAGCTTAAATTGACAAACGCGACACGCACGGTTTATCAACTTAACGGACGGAGGTGCTGGTATGAGGATCTTTAATATAATAGCGATATTCATATACACGCTGATTTTTTCTATGATCGGGGCAGTCCTAATAGCGCTTTCGCTTCGCGCGGCGTCCCTTGAATCGACATTAGAGATGATAAACTACGCGGCTCACACGAATAATATAAAAATGGGGTTGGCGCTTACAGGGTTTCTATTGATACTCGTAAATATATCCATTGCGCAGCTCTCCATAGGAAAACTGCGCAAACAAAGGACTATTGCGTTTGAGAATCCACAGGGAGAAGTGACCCTGGCCTTGCCAGCGATAGAGGATTACATAATAAAACTGGCAAGCAGGATGTCGGAGATAAGAAATATCAAATCAAAGATACGGGTTACTAAGGCCGGAATTGAGATCATAGCAAAGGTCGCTCTTTATTCAGAGGTAAATATCCCTGAAGTAACTGAAAAGATACAGAGCGCGATACACGTGCGGCTGCAGGAGATGCTCGGCATAGAGGAAAAGGTCACTATAAAGATCAACGTGACAAAGATAGTGCAGAAAGACAAGCGGGCAGAGAAAAAACGACTGAAAGGAGCCCTGCGAAGTCCCGAGCATGTCGAGGGAAGCGAAGTCGAGGGGCAGGCAAAACAAGACGGCTTTAAAGGCGAGATCGAATACGGGAGGTAACATGTCAAAAAAAGTCGGTGTATTAACGGGTGGTGGTGATTGTCCTGGACTGAATCCGGTAATAAGGGCTGTTGTGCGATACGCTCTTAAAGAAGGTTATGAAGTCGTCGGGATAAAAAATGGCTGGAAAGGACTTATCGAATGTGACGCGATGGGTTTAGACCTCGAGTCTGTGTCAGGGATCCTGCCAAAGGGCGGAACCATTCTCGGGACCTCCAGGACAAATCCTTATAAAAAAGAAGGCGACGTGGAAAAGGTAAAGAAAAATTTTAAGAAATTAAGGCTGGATGCGCTGATAGCTGTAGGTGGAGAAGATACGCTCGGCGTGGCATCAAGGCTCTACAAGGAAGGTCTTAATATCGTTGGAGCGCCAAAGACCATTGACAATGACCTGTCATGTACTGATGTCACTTTTGGATTTGATACAGCCATAAATGTCGCGACTGAAGCAATCGACAGGCTTCATACTACTGCGGAATCGCATCACAGGATCATGGTCGTCGAGGTAATGGGAAGACATGCTGGCTGGATCGCCACAGAATCCGGCATAGCAGGCGGCGCAGACGTGATACTGATACCAGAGATCCTGATCGATACAAACGAGGTATGCGGACTTTTAAAGAAGCGGCACTCGAGAGGAAAAAACTTTAGCATTGTCGTGGTTGCAGAAGGCGCAAAGTTTAAAGAAGGGGAACTGATCAAGCAGGAAGAAAAATTAGACGCGTTTGGCCACATCAGACTGGGCGGCATAGGTCATGCGCTTGGAGACATCATAGAGAAGAAAACCGGATTTGAAACAAGGGTAACAGTGCTTGGCCACTTACAGAGGGGCGGTACACCAACTGCCTTTGACAGGGTGCTCGGGACGCGGTTCGGCATAAAGGCAATGGAACTTGTGCTAAGAAAAGATTATGGAAAAATGGCTGCCCTGCAGGGTAACGACGTAAAGGCAGTGCCTCTGGAAGATGCTGTTAAAAAACTGAAGACCGTTGACATG
>CAZBAQ010000173.1:0-2478 GCA_964489855.1 uncultured Planctomycetia bacterium
CACGCTGGGGAAATTTTGCGTCCCCAAAACCCACTGGGCTGGGTGGTGCGAAATAACTGAAACTGTAACGTGACTGTTCAAATAGCGCAAAAACCTCGGATTTTTCATTGACAGGAACCAATATCCATGGTTTAATTTAGTTGAAAACGGGGAGGTCGTGAGCGGCCTGAGAGTTTCGCGATAGCGGATTACTCGATGAACCTGAACTGGATAATGCCAGCGGAGGGAAAAAGAAATTTAATACCCTATGCATCGGCATAGGGTATTTTACTTTTAGGGGGATAAATGGATATATACAGTATTCTAGAAAAGGTGAGGAAAGATAAACCCTTGGTGCATCATCTTACAAACTGGGTCACGATATATGACTGCGCTAATGTCGTGAAGGTTTTTGGCGCAGCGCCTGTGATGGCGCACGCGGCTGAGGAGGTTGAGGAAATGGCAGGGCTTTCGTCAGCGCTTGTATTGAATATAGGGACATTGACGCCTGATTTTATTGAGTCAATGAAGCGTGCGGCAAAGGCAGCGAATAAAAAAGGCATACCTGTTACGCTGGATGTGTGCGGCGCAGGCGCCACGAGATTAAGAGACGAGAAATCATTCGAACTTCTGGATTTTGCGCGGATCAACATCATAAAAGGCAATGCCTCAGAGGTTGCGAAGATCGCGGGTGAAAATGTTAAAACAAAAGGTGTTGATGCTGTGAGCGTAGAGAAGGATCTGATGGAATTGGCAAAGTATCTGGCAGAAAAAAGAAATTGCACAGTTGTTATTACAGGAAAAGAAGATATTGTCGCTGATAAGGACAAGCTTTTTATTGTTAAGAATGGCTGTGATATGATGAGTCATGTTGTGGGCACTGGCTGTATGGCTGCTTCAGTCATAGGAACGTTCAGCGCTGTTGAAAAAGATTTGGCAATTGCCAGCGCTGCAGGACTTTCGTGCTATGAGATTGCAGCGGAGCTTGCCTGTAAAGATAGTTCCGGACCCGGCACATTTAAAGAAAAGTTATTTGACGATATTTATAATCTAGACAAGGGAAAAATAGAGAAGCTAAAGAGGATAGGATGATAAAAGGTTATTATTTTATAACAGATGCCGGTCTTAGTAAAAACGGTAATCTCAGTGACGTAAAGAACGCTATTGATGCCGGGGTAACTATTATACAGTATAGAAGCAAGATGGGGAAGACCGATTCTGTTCTGGAAGAGGCAAAGGCGCTTAAGGAAATATGTAAGGGCAGGGCAATATTCATTATAAACGATATAGTGGGTGTTACCTTATCAGTGGATGCAGATGGTGTGCACGTAGGCCAGGGCGATATGCCATACGAGACTGCCCGGAAACTTCTTGGCAGGGATAAGATAATCGGAGTAACAGTGCATGATTTAAAAGAGGCAATGGTGGCAGAGAGAAGAGGAGCTGATTATTTGGGTGTAAGCCCGGTATTTTCAACAACGACAAAGGGCGATGCTGGAAAACCTTGCGGAATTGATCTTATAAAAGAAATAAGGAAAAATTGCAAGATCCCGATTGCAGCAATAGGAGGCATTACCCTTGATAATGTAAAGGAGGTTATAGACGTTGGCGTAGATGCAGTGTGCGCGATTTCAGCAGTGGTGACAAAGGATGATGTTAAAGGAGAAATCGAAAAATTTCTGGAATTTTTCGATTAAACAGGGGAGGGCGTCATGTTCCATGAAGTGACTGAAGCAAAGATTACAAAGGCGATTCTAAAAGAATTTGCCGGATGGTTCGAAGAATATATTACTTCCGATGTGATAATCATCGGTGGAGGGCCGAGCGGCCTTACAGCAGCAAGGGATTTATCAAAGGATGGATTTAAGACGTTAGTTGTCGAGGCAAATAATTATTTGGGTGGTGGTTTTTGGATAGGCGGGTATTTAATGAATACATTGACATTTCGCGCTCCTGCAAATGAGATACTGGATGAGTTAAACATACCTTATAAAGAGGTCGAGCCAGGCCTATTTACAGCTGATGGGCCAAACGCGTGTTCAAAGCTTATCTCAGCGGCATGCGACGCAGGTGTGAAGATCTTAAACATGACCAAGTTTGACGACGTGGTTTTGAGAAACGGCAGGGTAGAAGGAGCTGTTATAAACTGGACACCGATATCAGCATTGCCAAGACAGATCACATGCGTTGATCCTGTTTCTATAGAGGCAAAGGTAGTGATTGACGCGACTGGCCATGACGCGCATGTATGTAAAAGTTTAGAAAAAAGAGGTATTATAAAACTCAGTGAATTCGGGCCAATGGATGCGAATACTTCTGAGGCGCTTGTTGTAGAAAAGACCAGCGAGATATTTCCGGGTCTACTCGTATGCGGAATGGCAGTCTCAACTTGCTATGGTATCCCGCGCATGGGCCCGACATTTGCCGGCATGCTGTACTCAGGCAGAAAAGTAGCCCAGCTCGCAAAAGAGCGAATCCTTGAACCATCCATAGCTTAAG
>CAZBAQ010000174.1:0-2470 GCA_964489855.1 uncultured Planctomycetia bacterium
TATCAGCCCCGGGATATCGCAAATAACAAAACTTCTCTCGCTATCCAGCTTCACCACGCCCAAAATCGGCGTCTTGGTGGTAAACGAATAGCTGGCTATCTTTGACTTTGCCTTTGACACACGACAGATCACGCTGGACTTGCCCACATTTGGATAGCCGATTATGCCGATGTCAGCGACTAGTTTTAATTCTAAGACAATGTCTTTCTCGTCGCCGTCTTTCCCGGCCGTAGCATCCCTGCGCCTGGAATTTCCCGCGCCGCCAGCCCCGCCTTTCGTGATCACGACTGACCGGCCGACCTCGTTCAGATCGCAATAGATAAGGTCCTCGTGCCTGTCTCTTACGATCGTCCCGACGCTGACCCTTATTATAGAGTCCCTGCCGTCAGCGCCTTTTTTATGATTGCTCGAACCGTTACTGCCAGACTCCGCCTTAAAATGCTTCCTGTAATAAAAATCGACGAGGGTCTGTACATTGTTGTCCGCAATGATTATTACGTCGCCGCCTTTGCCGCCGTCCCCGCCGTCAGGCTTCTTGTACCTCTGCATCCTGCCTTTGGAAAAACTGTGACAACCGTCGCCGCCGTCGCCTGCCCTGACATTGATCTCTGCGTGGTCAATGAACATCTGGGATATTATACCACGTTGATCTTACGCGATGTGCCGAACTTTACCACGCCGTCCTTTAGTGCGAACAACGTGCGGTCCCTGCCCATGCCCACGCCTGTGCCAGGAAAAAACTTCGTGCCTTTCTGCCTGACAAGGATGCTGCCAGCGCTCACAGACTGGCCCTCGAACCGCTTGACCCCGAGCCGCTGCGAATTACTGTTCCTTCCGTTCCTGGAACTTCCCTGTGATTTGGTATCCGCCATGTCTTGCCTCCTGTTATGCTGCGATGTCTTTGACTTTCAACACTGTGTAGTTTTGCCTGTGTCCGATTTTTTTTCTGGAATTTCCGAGCCGCCGCCTGTATTTAAAAGATATGGACTTTTTGCTGCGCTTCTCTCCCACGACCTCGCAGACAACCGAAGCGCCCTTTATATAAGGCTTGCCCACCGAGGTGTCTTTTTTGTCAGAAACCAAAAGCACCTTGTCGAGCCTTATCTCTTTCTTATCTTTTAAATCCAATCGTTCTATCTCCAGCAGATCCCCTTTTGACACCCTGTACTGCTTTGCGCCTGTTTCAACTATTGCATACACTGTAAACCCCCTTCTTCATTGTTTTAAAAACTACTATTTGGTCGAGGCGAAACCTCTGGTCGAGGTTTCGCCTCGACCACTTGTTGTTAACGTTGAAGGCGGAAACGCTCAATGTGCATTTCCGGCTCTGCTATTATGATGATCTTGGCCCTGTGCTCGCTCTCAAGACTGGTTATGGACGGTCGGTCCTCGTTCAACAGGTAATTCGCTACACCCGGATGCACGAACACCCGCACCTCTTTCAGCCGCGCCTTATCCAGCTCCCGCTTCACAGCGCGCAGCACCTCGATCGCCATGGTCGTCACTGACTTGACCGAGCCGCGCCCAGTGCAGTACGGGCATTTCTGATACGACACGCGCCGCACGCCCCGCCGCACGCGCTGCCTAGTCATCTGCACTATGCCAAACTCAGACATCCCCAAGATCTTTATCCTTGCCTTGTTCCTCTTGACAGATCTCACCAATATATTAAAGATCTCACGCCTGTTCCTGTCACGATTCATGTCAATAAAATCGATCACGACTATCCCGCCGATATCCCTCAGCCGTATCTGTCTCGCGATCTCCTCTGCTGCCTCGGAATTGACCCTGATCGCGGTCTCCTCGATATTGCGCCTTGAAAAAGAACCACTGTTCACATCAATCGCGATCAGCCCCTCTGTCTCCTCTATAAAAATATATCCCTTGCATTTGAGATCTATCTTTTTCCTGTAAAGTTTTTCTATCTCCTTCTCTATGCCGCGCGACTCGAAAGCGCTCACCTTCTCCCTGTAAAACATGAGCTTTCGTTTCATTGCCGGCATCATATTGTTCGCAAAATTCCGCAGCTTCTTGTACTCGTCTCTGTTATCCACGAGGACCCTTGTCACGTCCTCGCTGAATATGTCGCGCAATATCCTGAACGTCAGCCCGTGCTCCTCGTGCACGATACCGGGCGCTTTTATCTTCACGGCGTCGCGATTTATCCTTTTCCATAGCACATATAAGTACTTTGCCTCGCGCTGGATATCCCTCTCGCTCTTGCCGACACCGGCCGTGCGCACAATAAATCCTGCATTAAAGGCAGGGGCTATCTTTTTCAGTATCTTGTGCAGCCGCTGCCGCTCCTGCCTGTCTGTCACCTTCTTTGACACGCCAAGATGATGGTCAAAAGGCATCAGTACTATAAATCGTCCTGGAATACCGACATGCGTTGTAAGCCGCGGTCCCTTGTTGCCTATCCCCTCCTTCACCACCTGGACCAGGACCTCCTGCTTTTCTTTTACCAATT
>CAZBAQ010000175.1:0-2468 GCA_964489855.1 uncultured Planctomycetia bacterium
TCTCTTAACAGCGATTGCGTTCTGGATAAGGGTTATTTAAAAGAGGCGATCACTGCTATTGGGATGGATCCAAAGATCGGCATGGTGAGTGGTAAGATTTTAAGGATGGACAGAAAGACAATTGATTCAACGGGTCTCTTTTTAGGAAAGAATCGGAAGGCGGTTGAGAGAGGCTATGGTAAAGAGGCAAGGGGGCAGTACGAGGAGTCAGGATATCTGTTTGGCGCGAGCGGGGCATGTATGTTTCTGAGAAAGGGCATGCTAAATAACCTAAGGGATAGACATGGGTATTTTGATGAGAGATTCGGAATGTATTACGAGGACCTGGATTTATGCTGGCGGGCGCAGAAAAAGGGGTGGAAGGCGTATTATGCGCCAAAGGCAGTGGCGTATCACGTAAGAGGCGCGACAGCTGTAGGAGACATGACTGCCAGCAGGATAAGATTCCTGTCATTGGCGCGAGAATTGCAGAAAAGATATATCAGAAACAGATACTTGTGCATGAGGAAGAACGATTCTTTGGTTGGGATTTTATTAAACCTGCCGTTTATTTTGTATTATGAAATAAAGATTTTAATATACAGGCTGTTCTGTCAAAAAACACTTGACCGCGCGTGTAAAACATAGTATAATTCAACTTCAAAGGAGAATAAAATGACAGCAGGGAACAAGACAAAACAGGAGCTGATAAAGAGCTTTGCCGAGCACAAGAGCGACACTGGTTCTTGCAGTGTGCAGGTGGCGCTTTTGACGAACCGGATCAATAATCTTACCGAGCATTTCAAGGCTCATAAGAAGGATTATAATTCCAGGGTAGGCCTTTTGCGCCTGGTAAGTCAGAGGAAGAGGCTCCTGGAGTATCTGAGAAGAGAAGATACAGAAAAATATCGAGAGCTCGTAGGCAAACTAAAGATAAAGAAGTAATGAAGGGCGGAGTCAGGGGCCTGGTTTGTAAGCGGTGGATATGAAATAAGGGCCTCTAAGTCCGCCTTTTTACTATATTATCTAAAACGAAGGGGCTTTCAGCGATCAGCTATGGGCTTCAGTATGTGGGAGCCAGGAGCTGACAGCTGAAGGCTCGAACAGGAAAAGGAGGAGAGTTATGAAGGTTGAAGCAAAGATAGGCAGTGAAAATTTAGTAATCGAGACAGGAAAAATAGCGAAGCAGGCAGACGGCGCAGTGTGCGTGCAGTATGGCGGCACAGTGGTGCTGGCTACAGCAGTTGCTTCAAAGGGAATAAGGGAAGGCATAGACTTTTTCCCGTTGTTTGTGGAATATCAGGAAAAGACATACGCGGCGGGCAGGATCCCAGGCGGGTATTTTAAGCGCGAGGGAAGGCCGACTGAAAAAGAGATACTAACGTCTCGTCTGATAGACAGGCCCATAAGACCGTTGTTTCCAGAAGGTTTTATGAATGAAGTGCAGGTATTCGCAATAGTGCTTTCAAGTGACGGACAGAACAATTCTGACGTGCCTGCGATAATAGGCGCTTCAGCAGCGCTTTCGATATCCGGTATACCGTTCGGCGGGCCAGTAGGAGCTGTAAGGGTCGGTTTGATAGATGACAAGTTTGTCGCAAACCCTACCTTTCAAGAACTCGAGAATAGTGTTTTGAACCTGGTGGTTGTCGGGGTAGAGGACAGGATCATCATGCTTGAGGCAGGGGCAAGCGAGATCTCAGAGAAAAAGATGATAGAGGCAATAGAGTTTAGCCAGGAATATATTGCACAGACAATAAAACTGCAGAAGGAATTGCAGAAAAGGGCCGGCAAGAAAAGTATCGAGGTGGAACTTAAGGCCGTGCCGGAAGAATTGTATGAAAAGGCCAAAGATCTATCGCTGGAAGAGCTGAAAAAAATACTCCAGCTTGCGTCCAGGGAGCAGAGGGAAGATACGCTGGATATTTTAAGCAAGCAGGTTGTGGAAAAATTAACTGCGGAGGATGAAGCGCTTGCAGTTCTTGATATAAAGAACGCGCTTAGTAAGGTTGAAAAAGAAGAAGTGCGAAAGTTTATCCTGTCAAAGAAAAAGAGGATAGATGGCAGGGGTTACGAGGATGTAAGAGAGATAACCTGCGAGATCGGGGTGTTGCCGAGGACGCACGGGTCAGGTCTTTTTACGCGGGGCCAGACACAGAGTTTATCTACGACCACGCTGGGCACTGGAGATGATGAACAGCGTCTGGATACGCTTGAGGGCGAGAAGTTCAAGAGTTTTATGCTGCACTATAATTTTCCGCCGTTCAGCGTGGGTGAGGTAAGGCCTGCAAGAGGTCCTGGCAGGCGTGAGATCGGACATGGCGCGCTGGCAGAAAGGGCGTTAAAGGCAGTAATGCCTTCAGCCGAGAAATTTCCGTATACTGTCAGGGTTGTCTCTGATATATTGGAGTCAAATGGTTCGAGCAGCATGGCGACTGTATGCGCCAGCACGCTTTCTCTGATGGACGCGGGTGTGCCGATTAAAAAAC
>CAZBAQ010000176.1:0-2461 GCA_964489855.1 uncultured Planctomycetia bacterium
AAAACATGGCAGGGGGCTAGTGTGCGCGCCCATGGAAGGTAGGAGACTTGATGAGCTGGGACTTCATCCAATGTTTGAGAGCAATCAGGATCCGTACAAGACCGCGTGGGCGATATCTATTGACGCGAAAAGGAGAGTGACTACAGGTATATCAGCGCATGACCGTTCAGTTACTGTAAAGGCGCTTATAAATCCAAGGACAAAGCCGAGCGACCTGATGCGGCCAGGTCACGTGTTCCCTCTTCGCGCAAAGGAAGGCGGGGTATTGACGCGCGCAGGCCACACAGAGGCGTGCGTGGATCTTGCAAGGCTTTCCGGGCTCTATCCAGCAGGAGTTATATGCGAGATAATAAGTGAGGACGGCTCCATGGCCAGGACGCCCGAGCTTATAAAGTTTTCAAAAAAGCACGGTCTTAGGATCTGCGCGATCGCTGATCTAATAGAATACAGGCGGCGCTCAGAGAAATTAGTAAAGTGTATTGTCACGACTGAACTTCCCACAAAGTTTGGAGTGTTTAAGCTCTATCTTTATGAATCCAGCATAGATAAATCTCATCATGTCGCGCTTGTAAAAGGCGACGTGCGCTCAAGCGAAGATGTATGGGTGCGCGTTCATTCAGAATGCCTTACAGGCGATATCTTTGGTTCGATGCGCTGCGACTGCGGCGACCAACTGCATCAGGCAATGCAGATCATATCCAGCAAGGATAGCGGCGTGCTCCTATATATGAAACAGGAAGGCAGGGGTATAGGACTTATGCACAAGATCAAGGCATACGCGCTTCAGGATAAAGGCATGGATACAGTAGAGGCCAATGAGGCGCTTGGTTTTGCTCCGGATCTCAGGGATTACGGCATAGGCGCGCAGATACTCGTGGACCTTGGTTTGAAAAAAATAAAACTTATGACTAATAATCCGAAAAAAATCGTGGGACTAAAAGGCTATGATCTCGAGGTCGTCGAGAGGGTCCCGCTGGAAATAGAGCCAACACATTTGAACAGGAGATATTTGGAGACAAAGAAAACAAAATTGGGACATAAACTAAGCTTAAAAGGAGGTGTGGGATGATAAAAACCATTCAGGGTCAAATGGTCGCAAAAGGGAAGAAGTTTGGTATAATTGCTTCCAGGTTCAATGATTTTATTACTAATCGTCTTCTCGAGGGATGTTTGGATACTTTGTTGCGGCATGGGGTAAAGGATAGTGACGTGACAGTTGCGTGGGTGCCTGGCGCGTTTGAGATAACACTTCTCGCGCAGCGCATGGCAAAGTCCAAGAAGTACGACGTGGTGATATGCCTGGGCACGGTCATAAGGGGAGCGACGCCTCATTTTGACTACATCGCGAGCGAGACAGCAAAAGGCATCGCGCACGTATCTTTTAGTACCGGGGTGCCTGCGATATTTGGTATAATAACAGCTGATTCGATAGAGCAGGCAATAGAAAGGGCCGGCACAAAAGAAGGCAACAAAGGACGCGACGCAGCGCTCTCAGCCATTGAGATGGCAAGTCTGATCGACGAGGTTTAGTTGTTTTAATGGATTCCTGCTTGCGCAGGAATGACGGAGGTTTATGAGAAAACGCACATTAGCGCGCGAATGCGCATTAAAGATCCTGTACAGGATAGAGATCTCCAAGGATTCCATGGAGGACAGCGTGAAGGATTTCTGGTCCAGGGAAGAGGTTGAAAAAGAGGTGCGGGATTTCGCGAATAGCATTGTAAAAGGCACGTGCAAGGAACTTTCAAGGATAGACGGGTTCATCTCTAAATACGCGGACAACTGGGACATAAAGCGCATAGCGGTGATAGATAAGAATATCCTGCGCATGGGTATATACGAGATAGTCTATAGGGAGGATATTCCTCCAAAGGTCTCTATTAACGAGGCAATAGAACTTGCTAAAAAATACGGCGACGTGGATTCCGGGAAATTCGTAAACGGAATTTTGGACAAGGTAAGGAAAGAGGAATGCCAAAGTTAGCTGATTTGCACGTTCATACAAATCTCTCGGATAGCACGTTTACGCCTGAGAAGGTAGTGGAATACGCGAAGAAAATGGGTCTGGATGCGATTGCCATAACAGACCATGACTGCGTATCCGGTATCGCGCCTGCTATTAACGCTGCCAGGGACACAGGAATAGAGATAATTCCGGGCGTGGAGCTGACTGCTGAGATGGATGATAAAGAGATACATGTGCTGGGGTATTTCGTGGACTGGCAGGACCCGGCATTTGTAAAAAAGCTTGATGAGATAATGAAGGTCAGGGAAGAACGCGCAAAAGAGATACTTAAGAAATTAAAGGAGCACAAGGTCGACGTGTCTGAGGAAGAGCTTTTTGAGCTGAACGGCCCTGATTCTATAGGCAGATCCCACATAGCGCGTCTCTTGTTAAAGAAATGTATTGTCTCCTCTATCGCGCAAGCCTTTAAAAAATATATAGGAGAGGGAAAACCCT
>CAZBAQ010000177.1:0-2459 GCA_964489855.1 uncultured Planctomycetia bacterium
TTTGGGCGCGGGCACGATTATACGCTCGGGCGCGACTGTCACCGGACTTACGACAGCTGCCAGCCTGTGGACGGTTTCAGGCATAGGCTTGGCTGCGGGCTGCGGGTTTTACGTAGCAGGTTATGCGACGACCGCTATAGTGCTGCTTACGTTGTATGTGCTGCGCAAGTTTCATATGGAGGAGAAAAAACCTTAAGTTGACAAACTCGACACGTTCGATTTATCAACTTAAGGAGAAAAAGGAGGGGGTATGATGGCTAGGCGCGATAAGAATGAACCAAAGATCTTGGATGTTGATGCCAGCATGCAAGGTTCTCTGGTGTTTAAGGATCCTGTTAATCTCAGGATCAACGGGGATTTCGAGGGTATATTGGATACAAAAGGCAGTCTTACTATAGGAGAGAATGCCTCTGTCCGCGCTGATATAAATGGCGAGGATATGACAGTGGCTGGAAAGATCACAGGAAAGATCATTGCCAAAAATCAGCTCAGGATCCTTGCGAGCGCGCACATCGTAGGCGACATAACGACTCCTGTCTTAAGCGTGGAGCCAGGCGCTGTCGTACAGGGGAAATGCCAGATGCTAAATCAGCCCAGCCAGAAAGGTAGCGTCTTTGGCGCGGATGAATTAGCCGAATATCTCGAGGTAGAGGTATCGAATATATTGAAATGGGCAGACAGCGGAAAGATCCCTGCGTTTAAAGAAGGCAACGAGTGGAGGTTCGACAGGCTAAGGGTCGACGAGTGGGTAGCAAAGGAAAAGTCGAAGTAACCATGTATCTTATCTGACGATCTTGACACGCACGATTTGTCAGATAAGCGGATGGGTGGAAATATAAAATCATGATGAATAAATTTTTGACGTTCGAAGAGGCGGCGCATTACCTGGGTATGCCAGAGGCAGAGCTGCAGAAGGTGGCGGAAAAAGGCAGACTCCCGGCGTATAAAATAGGCGGCATCTACACGAGATTCAAGGTCGAGGATCTGAATGCCTATCGTCGCCGGATTCCAAAAAAAACCGGCCAGAAATACCCCTCTAATCTTGGCGACAGCATAAAAGACTTTTTTTATTTTAATGATTTTTACATATATTCCGTAATAGCGATGGCGCTGATAATTTATTTTATCTTTAAATAAAAATGGATTCCAGGCGGTCTATAAAAAAACTACTGAAAGAATGCCGTTCTAACAGGATCAGTTTAGAAAAGGCCTATCAGTCGCTGAAAGACCTTCCTTATAAAAATCTGGGTTTCGCGCGGGTGGACCACCACAGGCTGCTTCGTAAAGGGTTTGGCGAGGTTGTGTATTGCCAGGGCAAGACCGATAAGCAGGTAAGGACAATAGTGGCGGATATATTAAAAAGAAACGCGCATGTGCTTCTCACGCGGGCGGATAAAAAATTGTACCAGTATTTAAAAAAAGATTATCCTGGTTTGAAATATAATGAAGCTGCCAGGGTTATTTATAAAGAGAAGCAAAAGGCAAAAAGCGCGAAGACGGTTTTGATCTTAACGGCTGGTACGGCTGATATGCCTGTTGCCGAAGAGGCAAGGGTGACACTGGAGGTCATGGGCAGCCGCGTCAAGGCTGTTTACGACGTGGGCGTGGCAGGCATACACCGCCTGTTCGATAAGCTCCCTGATATTTCCAGGGCAAATGTCGTTATCGTGGTCGCGGGCATGGAAGGCGCGCTCGCGAGCGTGGTGGCTGGCCTAACAGACAAGCCTGTCATAGCAGTGCCGACAAGCGTTGGCTACGGTGCCAGCTTTAAAGGAGTGGCACCGCTTCTGACAATGATGAATTGCTGCTCGCCAGGCGTGGCAGTGGTGAATATTGACAATGGATTTGGTGCTGGTTATTTCGCTAGTCTTATAAACAGGTAGCGCGGAGATCGGGTTGGTCAATAAAGAGATTATTGTAAGAGAGACTGTTAAGAATATCGGGCTTCTAGATGAGGCAAAGATAAAGAACGCGCTCCAGGAGCAGGCAAGGACAAAGGAGCGGCTCGGAAGCGTCTTTGTTAAATTAGGCTATGTGGCGAATGCAGAGGTGGGAAAGACGCTCCTCGCGCAGATGGGGATCCTGCCTGTTGCAGTAAAGGCCGAGAATGTCGCGGCTGAAGCAAAAAAACTTTTACCAGCCCAGATCAGCAGGGTCCACCGTATAATCCTGTTAAAACAAGAAGAGGGAAAACTTGTTCTTGGCACTGATGATCCGCTTAATTTTCTCGCACGGGAAAATCTAGAAAATATAATCGACGCGAGTATACGGTTGGAACTTATCCAGACAAATGACCTGAACAAGGTCCTGGAGGGCGTGCCTCTCACGAAGAAAAAACCAGATGTTGATTTTGCAAAGGCCTCAGAGGACATAAAGGATGAAAAGGGCGGCGAGGACGCGCCTATAATTAAATTAGTGAACCTTATAATAAATGAGGCTGTAAAAAAACGGGTGAGCGA
>CAZBAQ010000178.1:0-2433 GCA_964489855.1 uncultured Planctomycetia bacterium
AATAGTGTTTAATTTGACAAATCGTGCGTGTCAAGATTGTCAGATAAAGGTCTCTTCGGTCAGGGGAGTCTTACGATTTGCTTGACGGTTGGGAGTTTTTGGCATACACTTATGCTATATGAGGGCTATATTGTATATAATTATTGTAGGGCTGGTCTTGAGCGGGTGCGTGACGCAGGAATATAATGCCGCCACTGGCAGGGAAGACATCATGATGGTGACTACGGAAAAAGAGATAGATATGGGCAGGCGTATCGCGGAGAGCATCGAGAAGAGCACGGAGATAGAGCTCGACCCTGATCCATTGATGAGCGAGCGTGTCAGGCAGATCGGGCAGAGGATAGCCGCGGTCTCTGACAGGCAGGAGGTAAACTACACCTTCAGGGTGATAGACGAGGATGAGGTGAACGCGTTTGCGTTACCGGGCGGCTATATATTTCTTTTTAGAGGACTTGTTGAAAAGGTCGAGAGCGACGACGAGCTTGCCTCTGTAATGGCGCACGAGGTGGCGCACGTTGTAGCCAGACATTCTATAAAACGACTGCAGGGTGGCGTGGGTTACACAATACTGCAGATATTGATGGCTGTATCAGGCTCTAGCGGGAGCGACATGAGAGGGGTCAATGCGGCATTTGGCCAGCTCATCATGTCATACTCGCGGGAAGACGAGGCGCTTGCAGACAAGATAGCTGTTAAATATTTAAAGGAAGCAGGCTTTGATCCCAGGGCCATGATAAGTTTTCTGGAAAAGATGCAGGTCATCAACAGGGAGCAGCCCTTACGGCCTTATTCCAGCTATCGTTCTCACCCGCACATCGCTGACCGTATCCGCATGGTCAAACAGGATCTTTTAGGAGAGGTTGACTTTACCGATTATATGAACAAACCAGTGGAGCTGCATTGATGAAAAAGGAGGCACACGTGGCAAAGAAATACGATTTTACAAAAGATGACCCGTGGCGTATATTCAGGATAATGGCAGAATTCGTGGATGGATTTGAGGAGCTGTCCAAGGTCGGTCCGGCCATCACCATCTTTGGGTCTGCCCGGACAAGTTCGAACGATAAATACTATAAATTAGCCGAAGAGACAGCAGGACTTTTAGTCAAGAACGATTACGCCATAATCACAGGCGCCGGCCCGGGCATAATGGAGGCAGCCAATAAAGGAGCTAAGACAGCAGGAGGCGTGTCTATCGGACTAAACATACAGATGCCGTTTGCACAGAAACCGAACAAGCATATAACAGACCTGATTGATTTTAAATATTTCTTCTGTCGCAAGGTCATGTTTGTGAAGTACGCCAGGGCGTTTGTCATATTTCCGGGCGGTTTTGGCACTATGGACGAATTTTTCGAGTCGATCACACTCGTCCAGACCATGAGGATAGATAGATTCCCTATTATATTAGTAGGTAGCGTCTACTGGAATGGGCTTGTTGCGTGGATGAAAACAGCCATGCTGGAGGAGAAGCACGTTGACAGGAAGGATCTGGACATATTCAGCATAGTCGACAGCTCCCGGGACGTTCTAAAAATAATCAAGGATTTTTATTCAAATTCGAGGTGATATGGTATATAATCTTATAAAGCGGCTGTTTAAAAGAAAAAGACGGAGGTGAGGTATGAAAAAGAAGAAGAAGGTCAAAAGAAAAGTGACCGCGAAAAAAAAGCCTGCCGGGAAGACAGGGAAGAAAAAGACAGTCAAGGGGTCCAAGAAAAAGGCTGTAAGTGCAAAAAAGAAAAGATCTTCTAAGGCAAAGAAACCTTCCAGGATCTCGATGTCTGTGCCTGTTGGTACGTCACTGGAAGAAATAGGGGTCGTGACCCACTATTTTCCGCATGTCGACGCAGCTGTTATAAAGCTGACAAAAGGTTCTTTGTCCCAGGGCGACACCATTGTCCTAAAAGGCCACACCACTGATTTTAAGGAAAAGATCGTGTCTATGCAGCTCGATCACGTTCCTATAACAAGCGCATCCAGCGGACAGGAAATAGGACTCAAGGTCCGATCAAGGGTCAGGGAACACGACGTGGTCTATAAGGTCATTGTCTAACTTGAATTTGCAGGAAAGTGTGCTATACTTTTTCTGAAGCCGATAAAGTTAAAAAGATGCGCCTTTTCATAAGGCCAAGCCAAATCGCGCTACGCGATTAATCTTTATCGGCTTCTTTTTTTATATGGTGACCTATCGCGAAGACGGAAGCTCGGGCATAGTTGAATTCAATGATCAGGGGTCAAAGGTCAATTTATTATCGCGTAAAAACCTGGAAGAGTTAGAAGCCATCGTTAATAATCTTACGAACCGCGTCAAGACCTTGTTTTTTGTGAGTAAAAAACAAGGTATTTTTATTGCTGGCGCGGATATAAAAGAGCTTGCGTGGATCAGGACAGGGGAGGAGATCCTGGGATTTTGCAAAAAAACCCAGGATC
>CAZBAQ010000179.1:0-2416 GCA_964489855.1 uncultured Planctomycetia bacterium
GGCATCTTTTTTCGCGAGTCTCAATAAATCAGAATTTATCTGAAAACCCTTAAATCTTTTCAATCTCTTTTTGTATTCCTTTTCCTGACCCATGCTTGTCCATACATCCGTATAAACAATATCAACGCCCCTGACCGCATCCTTGGCTGAATCAAACACCTTTACAGCATTGCCTGTATCCTTTAATATCTCTTTCTTTGGCCCGTAACCTTTGGGACTCGCGACATTTATTTTAATACCGGCCTTGCTACACCCATATAAAAGCGAATTCAGGACATTATTGGCATCGCCTATAAAAGCAATCGTAATACCTTCCAGACCCTTTTTTTCCTTTATAGTAAAGATGTCGCTTAGCGCCTGGCACGGATGTAATAGATCTGTCAGGCCGTTTATTACCGGCACAGTGGAGTATTGAGCTATCTCGAGTAGCCTCGTATGCGAAAAAGTCCTTGCGACAATCCCATCGAGATATCTCGAGAGCACCCTTGCCGCGTCCTTCACAGCCTCTCTTTTCCCCAGCCTGATCTCGTCTGAACCAAGGTAAATCGCTTTTCCCCCGAGCTCAAACATACCGACCTCGAACGAGACCCTTGTCCTGTTGGACGGCTTCTCAAATACAAGGCCCAGGGCCTTGTCTTTGAGTAATTTCTCGTGCGTCTTTCTCTTGGCTTTTAATTGCGCCGCCAGGCTAAAGATCTCGCCCAGCTCCTCTCCAGTAAAATCCCTTATTGTTATGAAATCTTTTTTCATGTCATCACCTTGTCCAATACCTTGATGGCCGTGTCTATCTGTTTTTTAGTCACTATCATGCCGGGCATAAGTCTGAGGACATTGCCATGCGCGCAGTTGATCAAAAGTTTCTCCTTAAAACACTTCTCTACTATGCCCGCGCCCTCAGCAGTCAGCTCCGCGCCTATCATCAGCCCCTTGCCTCTTATCTCCTTTATAATAGAATGTTTGTTTTTCAATTCATTCAATTTTTCAACCATGTAAGCGCCCATTTTTTGTGTATTTGAAAGAAGTTTCTCTTTCTTAATCGCTTCAAATGTAGCTATGGCAGCGCTGCATGCAATAGGACTACCGCCAAAAGTAGACGCGTGCATACCTGGTTTTAAAACTGTTTCGAATTTCTTTGCCGCGATCATTGCGCCTATTGGAAGTCCTCCGCCCAGCGACTTTGCAAGCGTCATGACATCCGGCACCACGCCATAATTCTCGAAGCAAAACATCTTACCTGTCCTGCCCATACCTGTCTGTACCTCGTCAAAGATCAAGATCAGATCCCTGTCATCGCAGATCTTCCTGATTTTCCTTACATAACTCTCTCTAGCAACATTTATGCCGCCCTCGCCCTGTATCAGCTCGAGCATTATGGAAGCTGTCTTATCTGTGATAGCGGCCTCAAGCGCCTTTATGTCATTGAAAGGGACTGATTTAAACCCGACCGGCAATGGCTCAAAACCCTTGTGATACTTTTCCTGGCCCGTGGCTGTCACAGTCGCTAGCGTCCTTCCATGAAAAGAGTTCTGCATCGTGATGATCTCGTATTTACCCTTTGACGCGCCATATGCCCTTACCAGTTTTATCGCGCCCTCGTTAGCCTCTGCGCCGCTGTTGCAGAAAAAAACCTTACCCTTAAAAGAATGCTCGATTATCTGCTCGGCAAGCTTACCCTGCAGCATGTTGTAATAATTATTAGGCACATGTATGATCTTTTTAAGATAATTCCTCACAGCGTTCACGACCATGGGATGACAATGCCCCAGCCCGCTCACTGCCCAGCCAGTGAAAAAATCCAGATATTCGTTGCCTTCCAAGTCCCAGACCTTGAGCCCCTTGCCTTTTACCATTACCACAGGCGTCCTGGCGTATGTCTTCATTACATAATCTTCATATTGCGCGATCATCTCTTTTGTATTCATTTTTTTAAGATCTCCGTTCCGATTCCTTTGTCTGTAAAAATCTCGAGAAGCAAGCTGTGCGGGATCCTGCCATCGACTATGTGCGTCTTTGAGACCCCGCCAGCCAGCGCTTTTGTGCACGCCTTGACCTTGGGTATCATACCGCCCTGGATCACGCCCTCGCCTATAAGTTTTTCCGTCTCATCCATAGTTATAGTAGGGATCAGCGTAGCTTCGTCGTCCTTGTTTTTCATTATGCCTTTGACATCTGTCAATAAGACCAGCTTCACTGCGTTTACAGCCACAGAGATCTCTGATGAGGCCTCGTCTGCATTGACATTGTAATACTCGCCGTCTGCGCCAAGTCCGACAGACGATACTACAGGCACTGACCTTGGCCTGGATGATTTTTTTATAACATCAGCTTCTATTTTTTCGATCTCTCCGACAAACCCTAATTTCTCGGAGTTCGCATGCGGCCTTGTCTTTATTATATCTTTTATATCCGTGTTCAA
>CAZBAQ010000180.1:0-2386 GCA_964489855.1 uncultured Planctomycetia bacterium
CGCTTCCTGTCTTTTCCCGGATCAACACCTATCTGCATCTTCTGCGGGACATTCACGTATTTGTCTATGATAGCGCGCCTCACCATGGCATGCCTTCCAATATTCACGCCTTCCATAATAATAGAGTCGGTGACTTCTGAAAAACTGTTTATCCTCACGTTTGGCGAAAGAATGCTGGCGTTCACCATTCCCCCGCTTATTATGCAGCCATTGCAGACAAGCGAATTAACCGCCCTCCCGACTCTTTTGGAATCCTCCTGGGCAAATACGGTCTTTGCAGGACCGAACTGCCTCTGGTATGTCCTGAACGGCCAATCCCTGTCGTACAGATTGAACCTGGGCAGGACCTTTATAAGCTCCATGTTGGCCTCGTAATACGCGTCGAGGTCTCCAACGTCGCGCCAATATATTGGTTCATTCGTCTGTCTATCAACAAAACTATACGTATATACATTGTATTTTTTCAGCATCAACGGAATGATGTCTTTTGCAAAGTCATGCGAGGAATTTTTATTCTTCGCGTCTTCTGAAAGCACGTCTTCCAGCGCGACCCTGTTAAAGACATATATGCCCATTGAGGCAAATATGTGATTCGAGGCATTCAATCCCTTTGCACCAGGACCAGGCTTTTCCAGAATATTTTTCAATCTCTGGTCTTTGCCCACCTCGCAGACACCAAGACTTGAGGCATTTTCCCTGGCAGCCGGAACGATACCTATAGTAAGATCCGCGCCTTTTTGTTTATGAAAATCCAGCATCTCGCGGTAATCCATCTTGTAGATGTGATCGCCTGCAAGGATCAGGACATGGTCCGGCTTCTCATCCTCGATCGCGTAGATGTTCTGATAGAGAGAATCAGCCGTGCCTTCATACCAGCGGTCATCAAGACGCTGCTGCGCGGGTATTACGTCTATATACTCGCCCAATTCTCCGTTCAGTACATTCCAACCGCCGGATATATGCCTGGTCAGAGAATAAGATTTGTACTGGGTCAGGATGTGGATCCGCTTCAGCCCTGAATTTATACAGTTTGAAAGCGTAAAGTCTATGATCCTGTAGACACCGCCGAACGGCACTGCTGGTTTGGTCCTGTCATTGGTCAGCGGGGAGAGTCGCTCACCCCTGCCACCGGCCATTACAAATGTAAGTACGTTTTTCAACTCGACCTCCCGGATAGACGCTTATTATATACCAAATCCCCCCTAAATGCAAACCCCTTAAGTTGACAAATCCGACACGTACGATTTGTCAACTTAAGCAAGGAGCAAGCTGGATTTCAGGAGATTTTTGGTGTAGTCGTGTTTCGGATCCCTAAAAATATCTTCGCATGAACCTCTCTCTATAAAATTTCCAGCCTGCATCACTATTACGCGGTCACATATAGAAGCTATTACGCCAAGATCGTGACTAATAAAAAGATAGGTAAGACCTTTCCTCTTTTGGAGGTCCATCAGAAGATTCAATATCTGCGCCTGCACAGATATGTCAAGGCTCGAGATAGGTTCGTCGCATATTATAAACTCTGGGTCAGTTGCGAGAGAACGCGCAATACCAACGCGCTGCCTCTCCCCTCCTGAAAGCTCTGAAGGAAGCCGCTTCATATATGTTTCGCCAAGACCGACCATTTCCAAAATCTCTGCTACCTTTGCCTTTCTTCTGCCGCGCAAAAAACTGTGATGGATAACAAAGACTTCTTCCAGGATATCCCCTATTCTCATACGCGGGTCCAGCGACGTATATGGATCCTGGAATATTATTTGCAGATCCTTGCGCACCCTATGCATGTCTTTTGGTGAAATCTTCAACAGGTCCCTGTCTTTATAAAGAATATTTCCTTCCTGCGCATTGATCAGCCGCAGCATGCATCTGGCAATCGTGCTTTTACCGCAGCCAGACTCGCCAACAAGACCCAGTACCTCTCCTTTAAGGATAGAGAAATCCACACCATTGACCGCAGGTTCTTTTGTCTTTGGAAAAACTTTTTTTAGATTAACTACCTTTAATAGCTCCATTTGCCATGAGTTCCTTTGCCCTTATGCAACGCGAAACATGTCTGTCAGATAGTTCTTCCAGCTCCGGCTCCGCCTGCGCGCATTTATCTATCTTGAACTTGCAGCGCGGATGAAATTTGCAGCCTTGCGGCAGATCTGAGAATAAAGGCGCCCTGCCCTCTATAGCGCCAAACCTTTTTTTTCTATGCTCGAGTGAAGGAATGGAATCTATTAATCCCATCGTGTATGGATGACCAGGCCGCGCCACCATTTTTTTTCTGGGTCCCTCTTCCACTATCCGCCCAGCGTACATAACAGCCACCCTGTCAGCGAGCCTGAAAATAGTCCTTAAGTCATGCGAGATAAATAAAACCGCTAGTCCGATTTTATTTTTT
>CAZBAQ010000181.1:0-2383 GCA_964489855.1 uncultured Planctomycetia bacterium
GCCGAGCATAAGCGAGAGCTTCGGCATTGTGCAGATAGAGGCGATGGCATGCGGAAAGCCCGTTGTGGCTACGAGAAACGGCGGGAGCGAGGAGATAATTATAAATGATGGGCTGGGTATTCTCGTCGAGCCGAAAGACCCGGTGGCTCTGGCGCAGACGATCCTTCAGGCGCTGGGGATTGAGCGGGATGCGGAGTACATACGGGAGCATGCGCAGCAGTTCACGTGGGACAAAATAGCAGATAAAATTTTAAATTTATACAGGGAAGTTCTGAGATAACATGAGAGGATTACACAGCATTTCCAGATCTTCTTACTCGCCCTTAGCTGCCCTCATTCTGCTAAATTTTATAGTCAGGATGCAGGGGTGGTACATGATGCCGTCTTACGTTACCGGAGATACCACCCTTCTGGTCTGGATGGCCGAGTCAATTTTGTCCAATGGCGAAGCTATGTGGCTTCTTCATCCGATGTCAATAACGGGGTTTGCCGAGTACTCCTATCCTGCAGGTGTTCCACTACTGCTGGCCATGACTTCAGCAGTCACCGGATTAACGCGGGTGGACCTTTTAGTTCCAATATCAATTTTTTATATATTCCTTGCTATTTTTGCAGGATACAGTCTCGGAAATGCATTTTCAGGCAACGGCACGATCGCGCTCTTTACGGCCTTTGCGATATCCTTAAGTTCTGAGTTTGTCGGCTACACGTCCACAAGCGGCAGCTCCAGCGGCAGGATCTTGTTAGTAATATTTCTATCTCTGGTCATCTACCTCCTTCTCAAACTCGAAAAAACGGGCGATATAAGATACGCTCCAATCATCCTGGTCCTCACTTCTATGGCATTGATATCACACAGGGTCTCACCCAGCCTTTTGGTCGTCTTCCTTGCATACGGTCTGGCTAAAACAGCTACCAAGGGCTTTTCCGGCATTTCAGAGAGCAGGCAACGCTTCGCAAGAAAAAATTTTAAATTTATTTATATCATATTATTTTTGCTGTTTTTTGCCGTTACCTTCTCACCCTGGTATCCTTTGCAAAGACACCTCCAGCTCCTTCAGAAGGGTCTATTTGTATCAGGGACATCGCCTATCTGCATGACATTGAATATGATCATAGATTATGCAGCGGTTATCAATCCAATTATAGTGCTATTCAGCATAGTGGGCGTTCTGTGGGTGCTAAAGTCCGAGACGATAGACGTCAGGAACCTCTTTCTGCTGTTCATGCTATTGGGATTTGCACCGGTTCTTGCTTTCTCCTGCTATGTATCTCAGGCCATCACCCCGCTGGTGGCTCTATTATTTGGATGTGGGCTCTACGGGCTTTTAATGAGATCGGAATACATCAGCAGATGGAGATCTCCAGCACTTATTGTGGTGTTCATTCTTGCTGTAGCTGCACTTTTGATTTATGCTACACCACTGAAATCAGCTTTGTTCTACAACCAACTAATTAATGAAAATACACCGCATGTCATAGAAACATCGAAGTACATAGAAGCCGAGGACTTAGGAGACATAAAGGCTGAAACTCGTTTCATCGCCAGAAATTATATGTTATACAGCGGAAAGCCAGTTCTTCCCTTAGAGGAGCCAAGTTATCCGGCTCTTTACTCAAAAGAGTTCGAGAACGTAAGCTTTAAGTATTCGTTTAGCGCCTCCAGGCTGGGCTATGGTAATAAAATGTGGATTCTGAATAAAATGCCGGAATTTGGCCTGGATTCCAGGTATAAGATAGTACGTCAGGAAAAACCAGGCGGTTTTGCCAATATAATTTACGACAATAGTTTTGAGAGGATAATAACAAATTAGGAGGTAAGTTTTTGAAGAGGAAAATTGCTGATATAACTCTTGCAGATATTTCGGAGTTTGGGGGGATCGAAACAGGCACGCGGTATAGAATTAACTATTTTTCAGAGAATGGTTATGAGGTCTACTCAGCTTCCTGTTATCCAAAACATCCAAAAATTTTACCAAAAAAATGTATTAATTATAAATTTATACCGAAATTTTTGGATATCCGTCCCCGCTTT
This sequence comes from uncultured Planctomycetia bacterium, assembly GCA_964489855.1. Classification (GTDB taxonomy): domain Bacteria; phylum Omnitrophota; class Gorgyraeia; order Gorgyraeales; family Gorgyraeaceae; genus JAHIPS01. Next base: position 2,036 of record CAZBAQ010000181.1, read on the forward strand.
ATAGGTACTCCGTTATCAACTGTTTATCTTATGTTAATAATTATTAAATTGAATTTATTCCATGGTGTTTCTATCTTTAATGTCCACGATGTCTTTTCCGGTTTCGCTGCTTGCGTGCTTAAGTTAATTTTTAAATTTACAGTGATCATCACGGTGCATGGTCCCTTTACATACGAAATGCTGCATTTTAATCGCGAAGTCCATAAAAGAAAGATTGTTTTTTCATATTTCACAAAAAAGATGGAATATCTAGTTTATAGTACGTCTGATTTAGTGATGGCGGTATCAGAATTTGAAGAGAAATTTATAAAAAATATTTGTCCAGGCAAAGAGGTTACCATTTTAAGA
>CAZBAQ010000182.1:0-2372 GCA_964489855.1 uncultured Planctomycetia bacterium
AAAGCGGACAGAAGTAGGATTATTGACACTGCCTATTACTGAAATGGCCGAAGGTATCTGAGGTATGGTAATAGCATCCCCGCCTTCAAGTAAAATATCATACTTAGTGTCTTTTAGCTCTCCCATGGGCATGAGTTTTATTACCATCCTGCCTTCTATATTCGCTGACTGTATATATTCAAGCATCTCTCTTCTCATCCTAAGGGATTCTGTCACCTGCGAAGCCTGTAGATCCGCTCCTTTTCTCATCAGGATAGACTGCTGTTCCTCAAGAATAGTCCTGTTTTCATTCTCCACAAAACGTTTTCTCATCTTTTCCTGTGCTTCTCTTATGGATTTGCGTGTAAAGACAGCTCCTTTTAAAAATGCCTCATTCGTAAAACCTCCTGCGCGTTCTATAAGAGCGCTCAACTTCTCACCTTCCCTTACGGAATAGACGCCTGGATACTTGACCTCTCCCTTGATAACTGCTGTCCTTCTTTCAGTAAGGCGAGGTTCTGATTTTACGAATAGGGCATCGCCTGCCCTCAATATTATGTCTTTATCTATTACAATATCTACGTCAGAAACCTGGCTTATCCTTATTTCCCTCACAACAGGCTGTTCTCCGGGCATAATATGAAATAATTCAGCGCCCCTTATGACTTCATCAGGCTTTATACCGCCTGATTTAAAAATCAAATCCGATATTTTCATATTTGGCGTAAGCTCGTATTTTCCTGGCCTATTGACAGCGCCGTCTATTTCTATGAAGGAAGGCGGCCTGACCTGGGATTCCGAATACACAAGTAAAATATCCCATTCTTCCAGCAATATATCTTCGTTTTGTTCACCAAGTATCATATTATCTATATCTATCGGGATTATCTGCCTGGTCCTGTCTGTAGTCACTCTGGCTATCTCTGCCCTGCTTAGATATGTGCCAGGCAGAAAACCTTTTGCTCTTTTTAATAAATCACCAACGCTCATGGCCTTTGTCAGGGCATAGTCTCCGGGCCGCTCGATGTTTCCCAATATAGAGACAAAATCATGCTTTAACCTGACTATGGGAGAAACTATAACAATATCGCCATTCTGCATATTTATATCCTGAAGAGAAAAATTTCCCATGTCTTCACGTTTCAGTTCTATATCAAGCATTACGCGCCTTTCGTTATTCTCGATGCGCTCCACCTCAATACGCTGGAGATCTCCTGTAGGCGTAACGCCTCCCGCAAAACTTAATAGATCCTGCAAAGGTATTTCACTATTTGTCTCGTATATTCCCGGACGTTTTACGTTTCCCGCGATAGCTACTACATCGCCTATGGCCGGGACAAAAATCGTATCGCCTGACTGGACCCTTGAAGGCCTGACAAGTTTTCCCTGCAAAAGAAAAGGATAAAGATCCACTACTTCCTCTTTTCCGTCAGCGTGTATAAGTTTGATCTTTCTCAAAGAGCCGAGTTTCGCAGGCCCTTCTGCCGCGTATAATGCTTGGAATATAGAGGCCTGGGAACCTACCTTGTAAGAGCCGGGTTTTTTAACCTCTCCCATTACGTATATCTGGATATCGCGCAGTTTTCCCATGGAAAGGTCCATATAGAAATTAGTATAATACTTATCGAGACGCTCTTTGATGCGGCCTTCCGCATCCTTTAATTTCAGACCCCATACATACAAAGGCCCTGCCTTAGGAAGCATGATCTTTCCTTCACGGTCTACTTCTACGGGAAAACTCTCCTGCACACTGCCCCAAATATTAATAACAATAGTATCGCCTGGACCAAGTACATAATCAGGGCTGATAGGCACTACTGTTGTCTGCGCAGTGGATTTAAAAGAAAATTCAGGCCCACCTGATCCTGATGTGCCCATAACAGCCTTTAATAATCCAAGAGCGCCCAGCGCCTCTACGCTCTGATTAGCGCTTTCCGCCTTCTCTCTTTCCTCTTTGGCTTCAGGGGCTTCAAATAAATCATAACCAAACTGTTTAAGATCCTTTGATATGCCGAAAGGAATTGTCTTGGCAAAACTGGATTCTATGGTAGAGATTTTTTCCAGAGAAAAAGCTGTCTTCATCATTTTTTTGTCTTCTATAACATCACCCTCGGGGAAAAAACTATAGCCATCATATGGACAGGTCAGTTTTTGACGAAGTTCATATTTAGGTCCCTCTAACCCTGCCATAGATAGATCTTTTTCCTGTAGTTCAGATAAACGTTTATTGATGCCATCGTTTTCTTTTTCTTTCTTGAAAAACAGCGAGGCTTGCTCTTTTACTTTATTTTCTTTGTTATCTTCCTGTAATGCGCTATTTGATCTCTTGCCATCATCTGTTTTTTCTTCAGGGATCTCATAATGCACCCAGTGTGAATGGGGACTTTCTTTTC
>CAZBAQ010000183.1:0-2368 GCA_964489855.1 uncultured Planctomycetia bacterium
TGGGCTCTTAAGCGGCGATAAGCTTTTGAAGGCGGTTGAGATTTTATTTTGTAATCGCAACTTGGTAGAGATTCAGGCAGCGGTCTTTGCTGGGGCAGATAAAATTACCTTCTTGGATATAAAAAAATTTGAAGGGAATATTTTTAAATTACTGAAAGATTCTGAAAACTATATTCCAGAACGTATTAACTGGAGGGTGCAATTCGGAAAGCTTGAGAGAAAAGAAATCCCTGAAGTTCCGCTTGAAGCAATCAGAGAGGCTTTGGTTAATTCTTTATGTCACCGTGATTACGAAAATCCCAAGGGTAATGAGATAGCTATCTTTAAGGATAGAATCGAAATTTACAATCCAGGTGACTTTCCTGAAGGATATACTCCGGAGGATTTTATCAAAGGCAAAGAGAGGTCTATCCTGAGAAATCCTTTAATTGCAGAGACTATTTATAAATCAAAAGATATTGAAAAATGGGGTTCCGGACTAAGACGTATTTATGACGAATGTAAAGTCGCCGGGATACCTCTGGAGTTTGTGGTGCTTAAGAGCGGTTTTCTGGTTATATTCCGCAGGAAGCCAGATTGGACGGAAAGGAAAGATGAGGGATTAAGTGAGGGATTAAGTGAGGGATTAAAATCTCTCCTTGTGGCGATAAAAAATAACGCAAGGATTAAGGCAAAAAAATTAAGCTCTGTTTTGAATAACAGGCCTTTAAAGACTATAGAGCGGCAAATCAAGATTTTAATTAATAAGAAACTTATTGAGCGAAGAGGAAGCAGAAAAACCGGAGGGTATTATTACATAAAAAGGTAGTCGCAAATTGCGACCACCTACTCTTGAGGTGCCAAATTGGCACCTCAAGAGTAAGAAGGGACGTCCCATTTGGGGACACCCTACGGATTGAATTTCCTTCCTGTTTTTGAAATTTCCAAAAATAATTGAAATAATTTGAAAGAAAATGGGCACCTCCCGTGTCTAATATGGCAGAAGGGAGGTGTGCTATGAAAGAAGCACAGTTTTGGAGGTTTCTGGAGGGTGTTTTGTGGCAAGTACATGGCAGGGAACCAATGATGGCCGGCGCCATAGATCGTCCTGCTGATCCACAATTGCAGGCAGTAGGCTATTATCTGATGAGTCATGCGTTATTACCCAAGGATTGCGACAGGATCCCGGTTGAGTTTATAGTGGCTATGGGCAGGCTTCTTCCTGAAAAAGAGCTCCAGCGCAAAACCAGGGAAGCTATTATGATAATACTAGCTCATAATGGTTCTGATGCGGCGCTTAGTGCCTTAGCAATGTATAATATGAGGCCTGATAAAGGCTTGGAGATTTTCAGCCGCATGGCTCTGGAAGAGTGCAAGGACTGGCACAATGGCACAGTGATGAAGGTTGATTTGATTAAGGGGTTGGAGTAACTTGAGGTCGCAATTTGTGACCTCTAATTACGCAAAAAACATTTGACACAGGAGGCTATTTGTGATACATTTGTATACACAGATAGAAGTGAAATGAAAGAGCTTAAATGGAGCTCGTTGAAAAACGAGAGATTAAAGAAAGTACGAGGCGCCTCTTTTGAGGATATTGTAAAAGCAAAGTTTGTTGGTATTAAAAAGCATCCCAAAAAGGAAAGCCAAAATATGATGCTTTTTGAATATAAAAACTACGTATGGTTAGTGCCTTACGTAGAAGATGAATCGCATATTTTCCTAAAGACATTTTATCCTAGCAGGAAATACACAAAAATATATAGAAAAGGAGGCCTGAAATGAGGCGGATACGATTAACAAGGCAGGAAAAGGCCATGGAAGACGCTCTGGTGAAAGGTGAATATGTAAATGTGGGTAAGGAGGAATTCCAGCGCATCGCAGAAGCCGTGGCAGCGCACAAAAAAGACGCTATTTTGCACATACGGGTAAATAGCCAGGATTTAAACAGCATAAAGGCAAAAGCGCAAAAACTAGGCATAAAGTACCAGACTTTTATCTCAGAGATCTTGCACCGCATAGCAATGTAACTATTCTTTGAGGTATGAAAAAATGGGAGCGATTCTATTTTTATTGCGTAGATTAGAAGCATCCTGTTTAAAAACATCCCCAGTAGTTAAATCCCTTCCGATTTTTAAAATCTCCCAAAAATAATTGAAATAATTTGAATGAAAATGGACACCTCCTGTGTCTAATATGGGGAGCCGTAATCTTGATGTCGCAAATTGCGACATCCAAAAAGACAAGAGAATAAGTTGCTTCGCTTCACTCAGCGGTTTATAAAGCGGTGTGTATTATGCGCCTGAGCAGGATTCGAACCATATAAACGTGGTTCCTTCACGATTAAGCCATACCGCCTATAATGTATCTTATGTTAACTTGGCTATAT
>CAZBAQ010000184.1:0-2358 GCA_964489855.1 uncultured Planctomycetia bacterium
AATTCCTTATTATACCGCTTTATATAAAACAGTAAAACAAGCACAAGACACAGGGAACTGATCGAATAAAATGCACCGATCGACAAATGGTACATAAAGGGTAGACAGGATGACACGGCGAGCAGATAAAGGATGTTTATAGTGAGGTGCTTTAGATTAAAAGCTATATGGTAATAATACTGATTCATTAGGTAATAAAGGACAAAAAGGGCACCATAGGAAGCTATAGTAGCTATGGCTGCACCAATCATACCATAACTTGGGATCAAGAGGAAGTTCAGGATAAGGTTAAGCCCAGCTGCGCAAATAAACGAGACTGACGCGAGATGCGTTTTGTTCTCGAAGAAGATTCCCATACCCACGAAAGTACTGAGCGCTACAAGAAAATACGAGGCAAGAATCAGTGGCACTATAATCAATCCCTGGGTGAATTCACTGTTGGATGCCATCACTGTCCCCAGGAATGTTAGGATCACACTTGAAGCGAGCGTCAAAACCAGTAATCCAGCAGTAAAATACTCAAATGCCTGTGCATATATTTTCTTAGCATCGCTCCTTTCTTTGTAAATTTCCCAAATATAAGGAGTCCACGCCAGAAAAAACGGCGCAATAACAAAGGCATTAACGGCCATGCCAAATTTGTAACCATACCCATACAAACCAAGCTCTGCAGGCGAGCGGTAATGCTGCAAGAAGATTCGGTCCGACATGGTCATAATGAGCGCAGCGATATTACCAGGAATAATTGGCAAACCGAAACGGAAGAGTTTCTTGAGGACGTTAAGACTGAACCTTATCCTAATTTCCTTGATAAGCACAGGCATGAACAGGATAACAGAACTGAGCGACGCAACTAAAGCCCCAAATGCAATACCGTAGATCCCCAATTTGCAATATGCTACGAAAACTATGTTGGCTCCTCCAAGAAACACACCGGTAATCGCACTAATGGCGACATACATCTTTGGTCTGTGTGTATATCGCAGCACAAGCAACACGTAGTTGAATTGCGTTCTTAGCATCATTCCGAGTAAATATATAATGAAACATTTAAATAACAAAGGCCCTTTAAAGAAAATGCTCCCTAGGCTTATACTGAGCAGAAAAATAGTAGCGGAAAGCAAGCAGCTCCCCAAGAGGCAGCTAAATAGCACCTCGCCTCTCTTAGGCATGGATTCTGTGGAGCCATATTTAAAGAAACTCGTTTGCAGCCCACCTGACGCAATAGCCATAATGACAGATACGATAGTGACAATATATGTCCAATTCCCGTACTCGGCTGGCGTAAGGTAGGCAGTATACAGAGGGAGGAGGAGAAAACTTATTCCTTGTTGAAAAAAAGGAGATAAGGAGTAAATACCCGCTTCTTTAAGTACTCGAATTAAGAAGCTCTTCATCCTGCCCCAAGCCCGTCCTTGTAGCCAATTTCGCGATATATGTCTAAGAGTCTTGAGCCTACAACTTCTAAGGAGTGGTATTTTTCGGCGTACTCGCGGCTTCTTAGGCCGATCTCACGTCTCAAGTCTCCATCCAGTATCAACTCTCTGAGCTTGGTATATATGGTATCAGGATTCACATTTACAAGAGGCAAATCAGCGGGATATTTTCCAACAAGGTCTTCACGTATATAAGTAAGTGTAGGATTACCAGAAGCCATGGACTCCACCGCTGTTATCCCATATGATCCGCAACGGAGTTCATCAACATAAATATCAGCTTTTCCTATTTCTTGTCGCACTTGCCGTTGAGTCAGGGTGGGCACCAGAAACCTGAACTCGAACGAGAGGCCTTCGGATTTCAGGCGTTCAATAGCAGCTTCAATATACGCAGTTCCTTTAACCTCTCTATGTGTCGGTATGTGGAGGACCACTGGTTTTCTTGCATCTCTTTCTGGGAGTCGACAAGAACATTCTGACAAATCTATTGGCTGATGCACAATAAAGACCTTTTCAAAATATGGAAGGCTATATTCCGCCATTTCGGGATCAGTAGCGACATAACGAACATATTTGGAAAGGGATTCTAGTCTCCTGCGTATTCCATTGTCTTTCGCCTCATCAGGCATTCGGTAGAAATACGGGTTATTCTTGCGAGCGATGCTGACAATTCTTGCGTCACCTCCTGCCCAGGATATTATCATGGGTATGCCGAAATAGTGGAAAAGGGCGCAATCCAAGTTCCTTCGCAATATGGTACTTCCGTGGTAATGCACAAGGCTACAGTTGCGAACCACATGTTGACAGAAACCCAGTTTCCTCAGCAGCCTCTGTGCTTTTCCCGCCGACGTACTATACAATATCTTATCTGACGGCAATTGCCGATCAAATTCTTTCTGATCTGTTCCGGCACGGTCAGCTT
>CAZBAQ010000185.1:0-2321 GCA_964489855.1 uncultured Planctomycetia bacterium
CGCTGGGAAATAGAAAAGTTTTTTGGCTGGTGGAAACGTCACCTCCGGGTTTATCATCTCATTGCACACAGCAAACATGGTTTGATGGTGCAAATTTTATCAGGCCTAATCACTTATCTTCTGCTCGCCATTTATTGCCATGAGCAACATGGTGAGCAGGTTTCAATAAAACGGGTCAGAGAGTTACGAATTAAAGTTCAGAACGAAATCCGAGAATTAGAAAATGAGCCGCCTGACCCTGGCGAGCTTAATTCTCATAAATCTGAACTGCTGTATGCAAGTCCTTAACCGGACACTACTGTGTAAAAGCAGGAGAGAGGGGAGGCTTTTGGGCGTGAGGCTTGCCTTTTATTGCAAGGCTCATGAACGAAAGGCCGTGTCTGATAATGGAGCCATTATCAGATACGCTGACCGGAGCGGCTAACCGACCGATAGCGCTACTATCCGGGTGGGCCGGGGATACCATAAAAATCAGACCGGCTGCCCCCGCAGGCAGCGAAGGACGCCAAAAGCGGCCGCAGCCCGAGGAGGCAGACGCTCCGCTTCCATACTACTATAAATCGACAGGACTGAGGAGGCGGCAGCCCCCACCGCTTTTAAAGGAATCCGCCTGTTAACCCACCGGAGGTATCCCCACCGGCTGTCACAGTTCCTGCAGATAGATTTGGAGGCCGGAGGTTCCTGGGGACAACGCCCGCCGTCATGGAAAATGCGTCTTCTTACATAATGCCGGCAAATTATCCGACATCATTTTTTGTCATGTCCCGTGCGAAAAAGAAAGGCACCGTCCCCGCCAAAAAATGCTGTCCGATAATTCGCACTATGCAATCAGGAGCATTTTCCCTGCCGGCATGCTTGAGGTTCGCCGACTTTTGGAGCAGCAAAACACCGTAAGCAGGAACTGCGCCAGCCTATTGTGTACTTGACTTCATCTGGATTGCTATTTGACTACATTAGGTTGTCGTGTAGCGAAATCAAAGAATCAAGCCGCTTTATCCCCTCTTATCTCTCTTCTGAAGAGTTTACGTTTAGTTTGTTTTTCCATTTCCTGGTAGTGTTTTATCAATTTTTCGGTGTCGTGGCCGTATTCTTCGGATATTTTTCGCCTTACCGCTCTTATACGATCAATTACTGGAAAATCTCTCATTTTTTACTCCTCCAACGATAAAAGCTCAAACGGCGTTATCAATGCCGGGACGAAGAGTCCCAAAAGAGTATTTATCCGTCTTATATGAGCAAATTTGTTCGCATTTGCCAAATGTTTACAATTCCATGTTAACAGAAAATCACAGCCATGGAAAGATGCAAGCGCTAAATGAAGTGCGTCTCCTTTTGTATTAGAAGGCATAAGTTTGCGGTTCACATAGGTATCTACGATGTCGATAATTTCTGTCGAAATCTCTACGAGCGGGACGTCATCAAGCAACCTGATTGTCTGGACTTTATTTGGATAATCTCCACGCTCAAGTTCTTCTATAACCGCTACACTTGTAACAAGTTGATAATGTTTACGTTGATCATCCCACCATTCTTTTGTCCAGTTCCTGCGGGCGATCATCTCAGGTTCGTTTCTTGTCTCATAGTAAAAACTGGGGATTGTCGTTTCGATGTAAACAACATTATTCATAATGCGCAGTTCCTTTAATAAATCAGCTTTGTACCAGGGCTTCAAACTTACGTTTTTTAATAAACGCATCTAATAATACTGTTAATAAGTGTTGATCTTCATCTTCGAGCGTCTCAATTTCTTCAATATGTTTAAGTAATTCCTGGTTTTTGATTTTATTGACAGCCAGATTATTTTCATTACGAAGTAAATAATCGAGACTTACTTCAAAAACAGAGGCAATGTTTACAACCATGTTTAAAGGTGGTGAAATAATGCCTCGCTCATACTTTGAGACCCGTTGAACATTTACACCGAGCTTATTCCCCAATTGGCCCTGTGACCAACCCCGGCTTAGGCGTAACTTTTTTAACTTATCAGGCAAATTTAATAATATGGTGTCATCTTTTTCCATTTAGCACCTCCACAAATAGAGTGTGCGTAATTCTGATGGAATAAGCAAATATTTTTTTGCTTGACATTAACCAGTAAGGAAAATAAATAGTCTTATCAGGATATAGTTTTTATGTTAAAAACTTAATATTAACCTGGGATTTTCGGCAGAAAAAAGGCCATCAACTCAAACTCGGCAAAGTTTAGGCAGTTGATGGCCGGAAAAAAGAAGCTTCATAGGCAAAAACCCTTTGAAACCACTTTTTTTTCTACCCTATCTCCCCCAAAAAATCAATGAGAAAGGAGGTGAATCATAAATGAC
>CAZBAQ010000186.1:0-2310 GCA_964489855.1 uncultured Planctomycetia bacterium
TGCGGGCATGGTTCGCCCGGGAGCTATAGACAGGCGAGAGCAAAAAATTACACTGGGAAAAAACGTCTGGTCTTCAAGCACACCCTTACGAGCATCAGCATGACTGGGACCTCTATTAGCACGCCTACTACTGTTGCTAATGACGCGCCTGAAGATAGACCAAAGAGGACCGTGGATGTGGCAATGGCTACTTCAAAATGATTGCTCGCGCCGACCAATGCAGATGGCGCAGCATCCCTGTATGAAAGCTTGAGCCATCTTGCCAGCACATACGTGAGGCCAAATATGAGGCAGGTCTGTATAAAAAGCGGGATTGCTATTAATATTATTGTCTGCGGCTGATTTATGATCAGTTCGCCTTTAAAGGAAAATAAAAGGATGAGCGTAACAAGTAACGCGCTGATTGATACCGGAGTTAAATAATGAAGGAATCTTTCCTCAAACCATTTAAAGCCTTTCCTGGAAATGATCAGCTTCCGCGTGTGATACCCCAGAAAAAGCGGCACGCCTACATACATTACAACTGATAATACGATAGTCTGCCATGGAATAGGCATCTTGTTCACGCCTAAAAGCCACCCGCCTAAAGGTGCGTAAAGAAATAGCATTGTCAGAGAATTTATAGCCACCATGACAAGTGTATGGCCGTCATTGCCTTTAGACAAGTGCCCCCAGATAAGAACCATGGCCGTACATGGTGCAATACCCAGCAATATACACCCGGAAATATAAGACCGGTAAAGCTCTACCTCCTGGCCACCTTTAACAATTTCAAATCCAGGAAGCATCTTCTTAAAAAACACGCCTAAAAATAAACTGGCTATAAGAAGCATGGTAAACGGCTTGACGCACCAGTTGATGAATAGCGTAAGCGCTACTGGTTTTAGCGTCTTGCCAGCTTTTATAACCTCCCCGAAATCGATCTTCACCATGATAGGGTACATCATGAAAAAAAGACATATCGCTATAGGTATTGATACCTGATAGATGGATATCCTATCCAGAGTAACCGCGACCTGCGGAAACAATTTTCCGAGTAAAATTCCCAGACCAATACACGCAATCACCCATACTGTGAGATATCTTTCAAAAAAACTCAATCTACGCTCTTCGTGGATAATTTTTGTTTTACTCGGCATGCCTTAACGTTTCATTGCGCAGGGCTTGTCTTTTTTTGCTTTATCTTGCTCAAAAGCCATCTCTTGAGACGAAACTGGATCTTGTATCTTCTCCTGCAAAGCTTACTGTTTATCAGCTTCATTGATAGGTCTTTCTTCTCGCCTTCCAGCAAGAAATCTAAAAACTTTTTTTACTCTTCTTGCCGCTCTCGCAAACTAGACTTTTGAGTTTTTTCTGCTGCTCTTTTGTCAGCATGGTTTTGAGCGTCGCGTACGCAGCTACAATAGACTTGGCCTTCTCTTTCTTTAACTCGTATTTTTTGTCAATAAGGACATTCACCGCTTCTAAATCTATCGCATCCTCCCACATAGCTGCCATGATATCAAGCCCCAGCACCTCGATCTCAGCATCCTTCCTTATCAAATCCTTTTTAGTAGCTATCTTCAAGCCCTTTATCTTTTTCACCTCTTCATCTGAAAGCCCCAATTCATCCTGATTCTTGATAATGAGCATCGCCTTTTTGTAAAACTTCCCCTCAAAACCTCCGTGACCACCTTTCATATTCCCATGTTCTGCATAGACCTGTGTTGTCAAAAATGCAAAACAAAGAAACATCGCTACAACAATAAACCTTTTACCCATAACTCCCCCTTTCTCTTTTCTTACATTATACTGCCAAAAACAAAAAATCCCAAGCAAAACTTCGCTAGGGGGAGCACTTTGAAGCTCAACAAGAATTAATATTGCGGGATTAAATCTATGCTGAGCCTCGCCTTTAAAGCTGCTGCGAGTTTTGTCAATGTATGAAGCGTTATCTGGGTATTCTCCAGATCTTCAAGCCTTGAAATATTTTGTTGCGTAGTATTTACCTTCTCAGCCAGATCACTCTGCGTCAGATGCCTTGCCTTTCTAAGTTGAGTTATTTTATAAGCGATCTTGAGCTTAAGGACCTCCTCTTCATATGCCTTTCTAAATTCCTTGTCTTTTCCGTATTTCTCTTCTATGTGTTTACCAATAGATTCAGGCGCTACGATTTTGTTTCTTTTCAGCTTAATCATCTCCTTTTCTTAACATTATCCTTCCCTTTGTCTTGCTGTCGAAACTATCACTATTTTTAACGTAAATATCTCATCTTTAAACCTTTCTCCTGTTATATAAGACACGGGAGGGGTCGATTTTCTTTCAAATTTT
>CAZBAQ010000187.1:0-2278 GCA_964489855.1 uncultured Planctomycetia bacterium
CCCACATCTGGTTCTGGCCGACCTCGGTGGTGATAATGGCCTTGCCTTTTGTGGCATTGTATATCTCCTCGACCACATACTGCGGTCTGAGTTTGGAATCATTTTTGTAGGACAACGGAAATTTTTTCTTCCATGACTCGATCTCTTTATGCCACTTTGCGATCTCCGGCTTTTTCACCTCTTTCATGAGATCCTGAAGTACACTATTCGCGTCTCCGACAATAGGTATGTCCACGCTCACGTTCTTGCTTATGGCGCACGGATCTATGTCGATGTGAATCACCTTTGCGTGCGGCGCGAATTCATCGATCTTGCCTGTCACGCGGTCGTCAAACCTCGCGCCTAAAGCTATGATAAGGTCTGACTCCTGAACAGCGTGATTCGCGTACGCGGTCCCGTGCATGCCGAGCATGCCCAGCGAAAGCATGTGCGTGCCTGGAAACGCGCCCAGGCCCATGAGCGTCATTGTGACAGGTATCTCTGTCTTTTTTACGAATTCCAGAAGACTGCCTGAGGCGCCTGATATTATTACTCCGCCTCCGACATAGAGCACTGGTTTTTTGCTGCGCTCAATAAGCTTTGCTGCCCTTTTTATCTGGCCGATATGGCCTTTGCACGTGGGCTTGTAACCTCTTATATCTACCTTTTCAGGATAATGAAAATCCGCTTCCTGTATCTGTATATCAACCGGCAGATCCACCACGACCACACCAGGCCTGCCAGTGGAGGCAATGTGAAACGCGTTTTTTATGACTGTTGCCATGTTCCTGACATCTTTCACTAGATAGTTGTGTTTTGAGATAGGCCGCGTTATGCCGCTGACATCCACTTCCTGGAACGCGTCGTTACCTATTAATGACGTCCTGACCTGTCCTGTAAATGCGACAACTGGCACAGAATCCATATTCGCTGTTGCAAGGCCTGTGACAAGATTTGTCGCGCCAGGACCAGAGGTCGCGAGGCACACGCCGACCCTGCCTGTTGCGCGCGCGTAACCGTCTGCCGCGTGCGCAGCGCCCTGTTCGTGCCGCGTCAGTATAAAATTTATATCACTATCGTAGAGCGCGTCAAAGATCGGCAGCACCACGCCGCCAGGGTAGCCGAACATCACCTCAACACCCTGCTTTTTAAGCGACTCTAGAAATATCTTCGCACCCGTCATCTTCACGCTATGCACCTTTCACGCGCTGGTCGAGGCGAAACCTCGACCAAGCTTGGTCGAGGTTTCGCCTCGACCGGAGAATCACGCTTCCAACACCGCGCCTTTTGAGGCAGAAGAAACAACCTTTGCGTATCGCGAAAGCCAGCCGCCAGTAACATTTGGTTTGGGCTGTCGCCATTTCTTGAGACGTCGACTTATCTCCGCCTTTGTCAAATCAAGATTGATCCGTCTCTTTTTAATATCTATCCTGATCCTGTCATTATTTTTAATAATAGCAATTGGCCCGCCCTTTGACGCCTCAGGGCTGATATGCCCGATGCATGGCCCGTGTGTGCCGCCTGAAAACCTGCCGTCAGTAATAAGCGCGACATCGTCAGACAGACTCATACCCACGATAGCTGACGTTGGAGAAAGCATCTCCCTCATGCCAGGCCCGCCATTCGGACCCTCGTATCGGATAACCAAAACGTCACCCTTTTTGATCTTTTTCTTCAAGATCGCGTCCATTGCGGCTTCTTCAGAATCAAAGACCTTTGCCTTACCATTGAATGTCATCGCGCTTTCTGAAACGCCGCCCTGCTTGACAACTGCCCCTTCAGGCGCGATATTTCCCTTTAAAATCGCGATACCGCCTTCTTCTTTATAAGGATCATCCAGCGGCCTGATAACATCTTCATCGTAAATCTTTGCGCTTCCTGCAATGCTTTTTATAGACGCGCCGATTACAGTAGGATTATCATTCAATTTCTCCTTCAGCCTGCTTAAAACAGCCGGGATGCCGCCTGCGATTTCCAGATCCTCGAGAAAATATTCGCCGCTCGGCCTCAGATCACAGATCTTTGGCGTCCTGCGGCTGATCTTATCAAAGGTATCCAGGGACAGACCGACCCCTGCCTCTTTTGCAATTGCTGCAAGATGCAGGACAGTATTTGTAGACCCGCCCAGCGCCATGTCCACCATGATCGCATTATGGATAGATCTTTTATTAATGATCTGGCGCGGCCTGATATTTTTCTTAACAAGTTCGACTATGCGCTCGCCGCTGTCAAAAGCGATCCTTGTCTTTCTGCTCGACACTGCCAGTGACGTCGCGCAGCCAGGAAGAGACATACCCAT
>CAZBAQ010000188.1:0-2276 GCA_964489855.1 uncultured Planctomycetia bacterium
GCGCCAGGATGATTATAATAAAAAGCCACGCCAGATTAATAACAATAAACATGGTACACCCCTTCCGTTCAGCATTATTATACTAAAACGCATTGCAAGGTTCAACTTATATATAGTTATACTTTTTAAGGACTTCCTTAAGGTCGGTTTTTTGCGTCTGTCTGGAAAGGTATTTGGCAAGGAGATCTGTCTCTACGTTAATTATGTCTCCTTTTTTCTTTTTGCCAAGGGTGGTGATTTTTAACGTATGCGGGATCAGATAGACTGTGAGATCTTTTCTTGAAACAACCGCGATCGTCAGGCTAACGCCATCAAGAGTTATTGAGCCTTTTTCTGCTGCGAATTTCGAGAATTCAGCTGGAAGAGAGATCCTGAATCCAGTGCCTCGAGCGCCTTTTATTATTTGCTCTATTCTGCCTTTGTAATCCACGTGGCCGGATACAAAATGCCCGCCTATTCTTGAATCTGACTTTAAGCTTCTTTCTAAATTTACAGGGGCGCCTGTCTTTAAATCGCCAAGGGTGGTCCTCCTGAGCGTTTCCTGCATCACATCAAAACTCAAGAGATTGCCTTTTATTCCTGTAACACTCAGGCACACGCCGTTTACGGCAATGCTGTCTCCTATCTTAGCATCCGAGTGCACAGCCTGCGTCTTTACACTAAGACTATCCCTGGCTGCTCCTGCAATAATACCTATTTCTTCAACTATTCCTGTGAACATATTAAATATGTTCAAGGCTTAGCCTTGAACATCTCCTTCAAACAAAATATCATCGCCTATTCTTTTAACATCAACAACGTTTAACTTAACGGCTTTTCTGACCTCATCAACACCTGTGCCTTCAATTGAGGTTATCGCGTCCTTGCCTCCGATTATCTTGGGCGCTATAAAAAATAAAACCCTATCGACCAGGCCCTTTTCTATAAAACCTGCGGCGGTATTCCCGCCGCCCTCTACTAACAAATGCGCGATCTCCAGCTCTGCCAACTCCTTTAAAAGCGCCTTTAGGTCGATCCTGTTATTTTTTCCAGAACAGCTTAGAATCAGAACGCCTTTTTTATTCAGGCGTTTTATCTTTTCTATATTTTGCTTTTTGCGCAACGATTTTTTTAAAATAGCGACTATAGACAGTGACGGAGATTTTTTTGAAAAAATCCTGGCTCTCTCATGGATCTTTAAATCAGGGTCGAGCACGACCTTGATCGGCGAACGAGCCCTCCTGGAAGTCAGGAGAGGATCGTCCTCTAAAACAGTATTGATGCCCACTAAAACCGCGTCCGCCTCACTGCGAAGCCTATGGCCGTAATCCCTGGAATCATCCGATGTTATCCATTTGGAGTCTCTGGTCCTGGTAGCGATCTTGCCATCCAGCGACTCTGCCATTTTCAATGTCACGAAAGGCATGTTTTTTGTAATATATTTTACGAATATCGCGTTTAGAGCCTGCGCCTCTTCCTTTAACAAGCCCACGTCCACCTTGATATTATTTTTCTTCAATGACTTGATGCCGCGGCCATTGTTCAAGGGATTAGGATCCTTCATTGAACAATAAACTTTTCGTATTCTATTTCTTACAATAGCGCCTGTGCAGGCAGGGGTCCTGCCTATATGACTGCATGGCTCTATATTAACATAGAGCGTGGCGCCCTTTGCCCTTTTTCCTGCCTTCTTCAACGCGATTGCCTCAGCATGCAAGCTTCCTGCCCTCCTGTGAAAGGCGCTGGATATGATCTTTCCGTTCTTCACCAAAACCGCGCCAACCATAGGATTAGGGCTTGTAGTGGCCTTACCCTGTTTAGCCAGCTCCAATGCCCTTTTCATAAAAAACTCGTGTCTGTTCATCGCCGCTTCCTTAGATTCTCGACAAGATCATACGGGATCTTTACTTTGCCTATTAAGACTTCTTTTTTACCAAAACCGTGGCAGTCTGAGCCGCCGGTAACGGCCAGATTAAACTTCTCGGCCAGCGTCTGGAGCATGACCTCGTGTTTTTTCTTGTGATCAGAATGATAGACCTCTATGCCCTGGATCCCGTCCTTTACCAAAAGACCCACGATCTCTTCGATGGTCTTGTCTTCGCTATAGATCGTCATTGGATGAGCCAGCACTGCTACGCCGCCGGCGGCCTTTATAATGGCTGCCGCCTCAGCCGGGGTCAATTTAAACTTTTTTACATAACAGGGTTTTCCCTCTCCTATATATTTTTTAAAGGCTTGCGCGATAGAGGAGACAAAACCTTTCTTTAACAAGAGACGCGCTATGTGGGGTCTGCCTA
>CAZBAQ010000189.1:0-2261 GCA_964489855.1 uncultured Planctomycetia bacterium
GGTGCGCCAATTTCGAGGCCTCCAAAAGAAACCCGCCTTTTATCGCAGCTGAAGTGCTCCCAATAATAAACATCGAGCTCTCTTTTGGAGCGCGCAGATAAAAAAGTACCGAATCCTTTGCGCTGGCAGTCAGCGAATCAGCATCCTTTAATATGATAAGTCTCTTCTTTGATAAAAACGGCAGGGTGTTCAGGCCTTCCAGCATGCCTTTAATGTCAAAATTTTTATCCCTGGCAGAAAAGACGCTGTAGTTAAGGTCCTTTGTCTGTCTGTCCAGGAATCTTGATTTTGCCTTTTCAATCGCTTCTTCTTTTAGAAAGTCTTCTTCGCCAAGAAAAAGATAAGCAGGAAAAATTTTGGTGGGCATATTTTAAAGATACACTACCAGTTCTCTACGACTCTATTCACGATCCTCCGGGCCAGGTCCTGCATCGCGTCTATCAGCGCAGCTGTCTCGCTTTTCTGGAGAGAGCCAGTGGTAAAATAAGTGGCGTCACCCGCTATCTGGTCCATCTCCGTTAAAATCTCTGAGCCTGAGGAATCCGTCAATCTAAAATCGCACACAAGGGTTATCCTGTATTCGCGGACCTCTTCGTTCTGGTATCTCAGGGGGTCTTTCCTGTATTCGGTGATCTCGCCTGTCAAGATAGCATTGGAGGTCTTACCGGAGGCGACCTTTAAGTGGCCATCCAGGAAAAATCTCTCGACGATCGCGTCCCTCAGGTCCACCTCGAGATTCGGCCTGTATACCTCGTATTTATCCTTTGCGCTTATTTCCTTTGTTATATCAATGCTGTTTTTGAAGATGGCCACGTGGACTGTCTTGATGTCGTTTGGAAGCACCGCGCCCGTGGTGTAGCCGCAGCCACTCAAAGCGCATAAGTGCACAAGTGCATAAGTGCATAAGAAAAAAATAAATCTATTTTCCCTGAATCGCATCCAATCTCTCCTGGGCCTTTCCGGCCCATTCCGTGTCAGGATAACTGTCTATTATATCCCCGTAATATATCGCAGCGCTTTTATACATGCGCCTCGATTCGTAAAATTGACCTATGCCGTAAGTGTTCTCGGCCTCGCGGTGTTTAAGTTTATTTATTATTTTTTTGGCCTCTCCTGACATCTCGTCTTCAGGATGTTTTTCTATGAATTTCTCAAATTCCTCACGCGCTGCCTTTGTCGGGGTCTGGTCATAGTCAGGTTTTAAAGACAAAAGCTTCGAGCATTCGGCCAGTTCATACCTGGCGCTATCGACAAGCTCGGAATCCGGGTATTTATCTATGACCTCCTTGAACATCAGTATGGCGCTGTCGTAGTCGACTATGTCCTTGTAGCACAGGCCCGCGTTATACACTGCCCTGTCCGCGTATTTTCCATAGGGTGAGTTGTCAGCGACCGCCTTGAATATCTCTATTGCCTTGTCCTTTGCCGGCATCTTTAAAGGACCGAGGACCTCGAATTTCTTTCCCTCTAAAAAGAGTGTGCCCAGATTGAACTCCCTTTCTATCACCTCATCGACAAATTCTGTGTAGGGATACGAGTCTATTACATTTTGATAAGCCTTGAACGCAGCATATGGTTTATCAATCTCTTCGAGGATGCGGCCTATGTAGTACTGCGCAGTAGGCGCTTCTTTTGACAGCGGATAATGTTTGATCAATTTCTTGAATTCCCTTAAGGCCCCCTTGGTATTTTTCTCCTCGTAAAAACCCATGGCATAAGCCAGCTGCTCCTCAGGCGTATCCTTGGCAGCATACTTGGGATTCTCCCACTTGCCATCCCTAGGCGTCCATATCCAGTACGCGGAAACCGGCTGCACCAGCATACAAACCGCTAATATAACCAATATTAATACAATATATCTCCTATGTGTCATGCGTTAAATCTTACCACACCCGCCTTTCCATGTCAACAAAGGTGTTTGTCCGGAACAGGCAGGCCCCCGAAAAGACGCTCGGCTGCCCCAGCGAGGCAGCTTCGCTCACTGTAATTTCCTGCTCTCGCCTGTGTATAGCTCCCGGGCGAACCATGCCCGCAAAAAATTCCAATGCTTTTCTCAGGCTTGCCTGCTCCGGACTGACAAACGACATTTAGAGATTATAAATCTGTAGGTGGGGCAATGGCGGACAAGGTAAGATCCTGATCTCTATCAGCATAAATATCAAAGTTATATTAACTATTTTATTCAGCTCTTTCATGGGTCTTTATAAAGTTTTGCGTATTGTTGGACAAAAAAAGGCCATGTTTTCCTCGACCCGGCACTT
>CAZBAQ010000190.1:0-2260 GCA_964489855.1 uncultured Planctomycetia bacterium
ATCAGCGCTTTTTATAGAAACCACTATCCTTGAAGGCGCCTCGCCGAATAAAATATCATCCAGTCTGATGTCGCCTTTTTTGGTTGCGGATAAATCTACAACAGCGCCTTTCATGCTAGCGCTATTTGTAATACAAGACTCTGCCAGACATACAGCCAATCCACCCTCTGAAGTATCGTGAGCGCTCTGGATAATGCCTGAGCGTATTGCCTCAAGGCACGCGTCCTGCACTGCCTTTTCCTTCTTCATGTCAATCTGTGGGTCTCCTTTTTTCTGCTTGTGCATATGATAGAGGTATTCACTGCCGCCAAGACCTGGCCTGTTCTCGCCCAGAAGTACTATTTCATCGCCGGCGTTTTTAAAATCCTGGGTCACGGCTTTTGTCACATCCTCGATCAACCCGACCATTCCCACCATTGGAGTCGGATCCACCGCGCCTTTTGGATTTTCATTGTAGAAACTCACGTTTCCGCTTACTACAGGTGTGCCCAGGGCTTTACACGCGTCAGAAAGCCCCTCTATGCACTTGTGGAACTGCCAGTAGTTTTCAGGCTTCATGGGATTTCCAAAATTCAACCCGTCAGTGATCGCGAGCGGCCTTCCGCCAGCGCACACCACGTTTCTCGCTGCCTCTGCCACAGCCATCTGCGCGCCATTATAAGGATTTAAATAGCAGAGCCTGCCATTGCAGTCCACGCTTATTGCAAGCGCCTTTTTCGTTCCCTTGACTTTAACTATCGCGGCGTCTGAGCCAGCGCCTCTCACGACCTCGTCCTTTTTAACGAATGTAAACTTTTTATACGCTGATTCCTTGCTGGCAATGGTCGGGATATCCAGAAGCTGCAATAATACTTTATTGTAGTCGCCCGGTTCAGGCAAGCCCTTAAAGGAAGCTGACTTTGTTTCCTTTAAATAAGCCGGCTCTTTAATTTCCCTGTCATACAGCGGCGCTTTTTTTGTCAATGCGTCTGCAGGCACCTCGCACATTGTAACGCCGTTTTCCTTGACTCGCATAATGCCGTCGTCTGTTACCTTGCCGATCTCAACAGCGTTTATCTTCCACTTACCCAAAATAGAAAACGCTTCTTTTTCAGATCCCTTCTTTAGTATTGCGAGCATCCTTTCCTGGGATTCTGAAAGAAGTATCTCGTAAGGCGTCATGTTCTTTTCTCTCTGCGGGATAAGAGCCACGTCAATTTCTATACCTGTGCCGCTACGCGTAGCTGTCTCGCACGAAGAGCATGTCAGTCCTGCCGCGCCCATATCCTGCATGCCCACCACGAGCTTTTTCTCGATCAATTCCAGGCATGCCTCGCGTAAACGTTTGCCCAGTTCCGGGTCGCCTATTGCAACAGCATTCGGATCTGAGCCAGAATCTTCTGTTATTTCCTTGGAGGCAAAACTCGCGCCGCCTACGCCGTCTCTACCAGTGTCACCACCGATATAGTACACAGGGTTGCCTTTGCCTGACGCAACACCTTTTACAATATCATCCTGTTTCACAATGCCGACGACAAACGCGTTCACGAGCGGATTACCCTCATAACTCTCGTCAAAATACGCGTCCCCGCCTACTGCGCTTATCTCAGCGACATTCGCGTAATGGGCCAGGCCTCTGAAGACCTCTTTGAATAAGAATTTCACCTTATCATTTTCCAAAGTGCCGAATCTCAACGCGCCAAGAACAGCAACAGGCCTTGCGCCAGTAGTAAATATGTCGCGCACGCATCCGCCAATACCGGTCGCGGACGCCTCGAACGGCTCCACCGCAGAAGGATGATTGTGCGATTCTATTTTAAACGCAACGCCTAACCCGTCCCCGATATCGACAATGCCTGAATTTTCCTCGCCTGCGCCTACCAGGACCTGCTTTCCCTTTGTCGGGAACATCTTAAATAATTTTCTGGAATTTTTATAGCTGCAGTGCTCTGACCACATGGCTGAAAAAACTCCGAGTTCCGTTACGTTTGGAGTCCTTCCAAGCAATTTCTTTATGTTGTCAAACTCCTGCTCGGTAAGCCCCATCTCTTTTGCCAGACTGGCATCAACCTTAATAGTATTTTCTGTTGTCATGATATAACCCCTTTTTTTATTGCTATTGATCTTTACAAAAAAGACACCCGAAACAGGCACTTCATTGTGTCTTATTGCAACTCTTCTTTTCTATGAAAAACATCTTTGTCTGGGAGCTGGTTACGTCATTGTAACCGCACATATATTACTACAATGAATATGCTGTGGCAAGTAAAAATATATAAGA
>CAZBAQ010000191.1:0-2214 GCA_964489855.1 uncultured Planctomycetia bacterium
GAACCATGCCCGCAAAAAATTCCAATGCTTTTTTCAGACCACCCAGCCCTGAAGAGCCCTGTTTGCTGCCGGGCCAGCGAAGATTACTAGGTTGCTTGACATATGAGAAAGATAGTTTAGAATATAGTGTATATGTCAGGCTTTGAAAGATTCTATAAAGAGCTAAATTCAGAACAGAGACAGGCTGTGGATGCGCTGGACGGGCCAGTGCTGGTTTTGGCCGGTCCCGGGACTGGAAAGACGCAGCTTCTTTCTGTTCGCGCCGCAAACATAATCCGCCAGGAAAAAGCCCTGCCAGAGAACATCCTGATCCTCACCTACACAAACGCCGCAGCAAAGACAATGAAGGAACGCCTCGCAAAGATCATTGGCCTGAAAGGCTATGACGTCCACATCGCTACCTTTCACAGCTTTGCCAATTCCATAATATTAGACTCAGAAGAGGCGAGTAATTATATCCAGGAACGCATCCAGATCACAGAAATAGAAAATGTAAAGGCCATAGAATATGTCCTTGATCATACTAAAGGCCTTTCCGAGATAAGGCCGTTCAGAGCGCCTTATTTTTATGTAAGCGAGATACAAAGAAGGATAAGCGACTTAAAAAGAGAAGGCATCACCCCGGGAGAGTTCCTAAAACACGTTGAGAGATTAAGACCGGATCGGATCTATATAGAGGAAAAGCACATCCCCAGGATAAAGGCCCTTTCGGTCGTATATGAGCAGTACGAAAAACTTAAGGAAGGCAAGAACAGGGATATATTTGACGAACGCGGCAGGTATGATTATGACGATATGATCATGTTCGCGACAAACGCGTTAAACGGGGAAAAGCTCTTAAAGAAAAAATACGAGGACCAATTCAGCTATATAATGGTAGATGAATTCCAGGATACAAACGGCGCTCAGCTGAAACTCCTGCTCTCTCTTATGGAAGGCGCGCATTCCAATCTCTGCTGCGTGGGTGACGATGACCAGTCTATATACAGGTTCCAGGGCGCGAGCGTCGCTAATTTCAGGGAATTAAAGAAGAAATTCAAAAACCTTAAGACAGTTTCACTTAAAAATAATTACCGCTCGGCAAAAGAGATAATAGACCTGTCGCAGGATCTCATAAATGGACTTCCCCAAAACGAAAGGACAGGTCAGAAGTCTCTCGTGCCTGTCCGGGATTTCAAGAAAAAATCAATCGAATGCCATGAATTTACCACTGAAGAAGAGGAGATGTGCTTCGTGGTGGACAAGGTAAAGGAGTTTAAGTCTCAGATCAAATCCTCAAAAGAATTAAGCCCTGAAGAAAATAAATTCCCGTATAATAACATCGCTATCCTGGTGAGAAAAAGGATCCTTATCCCGAGACTAATTGACGCGTTTCTCAAGGCAGGTATCCCGTATGCGACAGACGGCAAAGAGGACATAAGGGCTGAGGTGCGCGTGAGACAGATGCTGGATATATTGGAGTTTGCAGATATAGATCCAGAGAATGTAAAGGATAAAGACAGGTTACTTTACAATCTTCTTATATCCGATTATTTCCAGATCCCTCACAAAGAAATCCTGGATTTTATAAACAGGGTGAATATGAAAAAGAAAAATAAAGAAAGCGTGACGTTTTTATCAAAGCTTTACGATGATAAAGACCTTACCCCTGCCCTTAAAAAAGCAAGAGATACGATCAATAGTCTTGCAGATGCCAGACTTAGGCCGGTCCACGCGGTCCTGATGGATTATATAAAGGAGGCGGGCGTATTCAGATTTATCCTGAAAAAATACGAAAGTGACGAGGTCGTTAAGATCAGGGAATTACGGGCCCTCGCCTCATTTGTAAATAGGGTAAAGGAATCCGACCTTTCAGATCCAGGCATAACCTTGAGGGATTTTGCTGAAGAGATCAAGACGTGCAACGAGCACAATCTTCCTGTAAGGGGGGAGCTGGTTACGATGACGCAGAACGGCGTCAGGATCTTTACAGCGCATGGCTCAAAGGGCCAGGAGTTTCACAGTGTCCTGATCCCGTTTTGCCTGCAGGACACGAACTGGCCGATAAAAGCGAGACCTGACATAATCCCTTTACCGCCGCACATAGTGAGAAGCATGGAAAAGGTGAATTCCAAAGAAAGGATAAAAGAGCTCCGTCTTTATGACGAGACAAGACTTTTTTACGTGGCTGTAAGCCGAGCAAAAAGTAACGTCCTTTTTACATCCAGCCCTCAG
>CAZBAQ010000192.1:0-2180 GCA_964489855.1 uncultured Planctomycetia bacterium
ACTACGCCTACCACAAGTTATTTCGAGTATAATAAAGTCAGAAAAAGCGAATATTTGATGCGGCTTTTAAGTGAGGGCAAGGTAATTGCACTTGTCTCTGACAGCGGTACGCCTGGTATAAGCGACCCGGGTTATAAGATTATAAACCTTGCTATACAGGGCGGGGTTCCAGTTACAGTTATTCCTGGGCCAAGCGCGATTATAACAGCGCTTGTCGAGTCTGGCATGCCTACGGATAGCTTTGTATTCCAGGGGTTTTTATCCAATAAAGGCGCAAAGAGACGAAAACAAATCCAGGCCTTAAAACAAGAGAAGAAAACCCTTATTCTCTATGAATCACCTCACAGGGTTTTAAAGACCTTGGCGGATATATTAGATATATTGGGAGACAGGGAGATCGCTGTTGCCAGAGAACTGACAAAGATATTTGAGGAAACCCTTCGTTTAAAGACCTCCAAGGCCATTCAGCACTTTACCATGCACCCTCCTCGCGGCGAATTCACTCTTATTATAAAAGGCGCCTCAACTTAAGGGGAAAATGCTTGACAAATCGGTGCAAGTCATTTAAAATTAATGTATTATGACAGAAATCACATTGTTTAATATAACCATCCCTGCCTATATATACGCGCCAGCAGTGTATTTTGTGTGGGTAAGCCTGCTTTTATTCATTAAAAAAATCATATTTGGCCGCATAGAGAAGTTTGCGAGCCGCACGAGCTCGCAGGTGGATGATATATTGCTGGGCGCGCTGAATTTCCCGCTGGTGCTTTTAATATTTGTAAGCGGAGCTTTTATAATAGAGAAGATCTCGCCTATTTTGACAGATTCTGACCTTTCCAGGTTTGTAATAGTAGCGCTTAAGACGACTACGATTCTGGCTATAATCCTTTTCCTTGACAGGTTTTTTAATAATCTTATCCACGTATATTCGCGCAAGGTCGATATCTTAAAGACATCAGGAGGTGTGGCAAGGGGTTTCGTAAGGATAATAGTAATGGCGCTTGGCTTATTGATACTCATGGATAGCTTCGGGGTATCTATAACGCCTATACTTGCCTCTCTTGGCATCGGCTCCTTGGCAGTGGCCCTGGCGCTCCAGCCGACTTTAGAGAATTTTTTCTCAGGCATACAGATCGTTATAGACAAACCAGTAAAGGTGGGCCAGTTTATAAAACTTGATTCTGGGGAAGAGGGGTATGTGGAACGCGTAGGATGGCGCTCGACATGGGTGAGGATGCTCCAGAATAACGTGGTGGTAATACCTAATAAGGTCCTTGTGGATTCCAAGGTCCTTAATTACTACTATCCTGAAACAGAAATGGCAGTATTGGTCCAGGTAGGGGTCCATTATGACTCTGACCTGAAGCATGTAGAAAAGGTGACCTGCGAGGTTGGAAAAGAGGTCATGAAAACAATACAGGGAGGCGTGCCTGAGTTTGATCCTTTTATCCGTTATCACACCTTTAATGACTTTAGTATAGATTTTACAGTGATACTGCGCGCAAGGGAATTCGTGGATAATTATCTGATCAAGCATGAATTTATAAAACGGCTGCACGAGCGCTACTCTAAGGAAGGCATTGTAATCCCGTATCCTATATGGGCCATAAATTATGCGCAGGAAAAGGCGGAGAAGTAATGTTTGTATTGTCGAATTTTTTAGCAGCATTGGCGAGTTTGTTAAATGTAATAATTACGATTTTTTACTGGCTTATTCTTATACGGGCGTTGATAAGCTGGGTAAACCCTGACCCTTACAACCAGATAGTCCAATTCCTGTATAAGGCCACAGAGCCGCTCCTATATCCCATAAGAAGGATGATCCCTTCTCAAATGGGGATCCGTATTGATATATCCCCGATAATCGCCTTTCTTATACTTATATTTTTAAGAAGTTTTCTGGTAAAGACACTCCTGGATATTAGTTTTAGATTAAGATAAAAGGTGGTGACTAGATGTGGAGCAAAGAGTCGCTTAAGGAAGTCATAGAAAAGCAATTGGGCGATTATCTATTGATAGTTGTTTCCAATAGAGAGCCATATATCCATATGCATAAAAAGGGCAGGATCGTATGCCAGCGCGCTGCAGGAGGCGTGATTACAGCGCTTGATCCTGTTATGAAAGCATGTGGAGGCACGTGGGTTGCCTATGGTTCAGGTACAGGCGACAAGAAGACA
>CAZBAQ010000193.1:0-2143 GCA_964489855.1 uncultured Planctomycetia bacterium
ATCTCGTAAATCACGTCGCCTGCCCTGATGCCAGACTCCTCAGCAGGGCTTCCTACTTCTACATCAATGACGATAACACCAAAATCGATCTCCAGCTCAAATCGTTGCGATGTCTCTGGTGTAACATCAGAGACATCAAGGCCTCTCCAGAATTTTAGCGTAACTTCCTTTTTTGCCTTTTTCGCCTTTTCTGTTGCCATGGCCTGTTCTTCAGGCCGGGCACCTATCTCAACATTGGCAGAATAGATCTTTTTATCCCTGATTATGCCCAGTGCCGCTTTTTCGCCTATGTCTTTCTTTAATACCATCCTGATAAGATCCTGTGTGGTCTTCACATTTTCATTGTCAAAAGATATTATTATGTCGCCTGGCTTTAGGCCGGCTTTTTCAGCAGGGCTTTTGTCTAAGATCCTTGAGATCAAAACGCCCTGCTTGTCTTCGAGTCCAAAATACCCTGCAAGCTTAGCATCGATCCCCTGTATGACTACGCCAAGCCAGCCATACAGGACCTTCCTGCCCTCTATCAAATCGCCCATTATCTTTTTGGCTGTATTCACAGGCACTGCAAAACCAATGCCTTCTGCATTGCCCAGTATCGCGACATTTATACCTATGACCTCTCCGTAAATATTCACGAGCGGGCCGCCGCTATTGCCAGGATTGATCGCGGCGTCTGTCTGGATCAGGTCAGAATACTCTCTTGCGCGTTTGTCTGTGCGGGGAAGAGTCCTGCGCAATGCGCTCACCACGCCCACAGTAAGCGTCGGTTCTGGATTTTTTACAGCGAATGCAAAAGGATTGCCGATCGCTATTGCCCAATGCCCTATCTCGATATCATCTGAATCTCCAAGTCTGGCAACCGGCAAATCGCCTCTTGGCTTGATCTTGACAACTGCAAGATCTGAATATACATCAGAGCCTGAAAGCTGGCCTTCAAACTCCCTGCCGTCAGGAAGCGTCACAGTTATCTTGTCTGCGTCGCGCACCACGTGTTCATTCGTCAGTATATGACCTTCCCTGTCAGTAATAACACCTGAGCCAAGACCTATTCTTTTAAATTCCCTGTCAGGGCCTGTTACAAAAAAATCCTCAAAGAAATTGTCAAAAAAATCATCACGAAACTGTGAAAAAGGATAATACCTGGTGCTGTATTTTTCTACGTGCTCTGTGCTGATGCTCACTACTGCGGGCCCGACCTCTTTGGAGACCCTGACAAATGCGTCCTGCAGGCCCTGCACCGGCTCTGCAATTGCAATACCTGAGATCAAAAACAAAGTTAATGCCAAAATAACTGCTTTCACTGCCAGCCCTCCTATTATTTCTTTACGGGTGTTTTGGCCAGCAATGATTCCCTGATATGCTTCTCGATCTCGTTCGTGACCTTGCTGTTGCTCTTCAGGAATTCCCTGGCTGACTCCCTACCCTGGCCTATCTTCTCGTTTCCGTAAGTCAGCCACGCTCCGGATTTTGCCAACACACCTGACTCTATACCCAGGTCCAGGATATTACCCGATCTTGAAATACCCTCGTCATGCATGATCTCAAACTCTGCTTTTTTAAACGGCGGCGCGACCTTGTTCTTCACGACCTTTGCCCTTACCCTTGTGCCAATAACATTGTCGCCTGCCTTTATGCTCGTTATTCTCCTCAGGTCGATCCTTACCGAGGAATAAAATTTCAATGCCCTGCCGCCTGTCGTAGTCTCAGGGTTGCCGAACATCACGCCGATCTTTTCCCGTATCTGGTTTATGAAAATCACGCATGTGTGCGTCTTTGCGATGATCGCCGTTAATTTTCTCAACGCCTGTGACATCAGGCGCGCCTGCAGCCCGATGTGCCTGTCGCCCATATCCCCTTCTATCTCTGCCCTTGGAACAAGCGCTGCAACCGAGTCAATCACAATAAGATCAACTGCGTTACTCCTCACCAGCATCTCTGCGATATCCAGAGCCTGCTCGCCTGAATCTGGTTGTGATATCAAAAGGTCATCCAGGTTCACGCCCAGCATCTTGGCATACGTAGGATCCAGCGCGTGCTCAGCGTCAATAAACGCAGCGACGCCACCGCTCTTCTGCACCTGCGAGACAATGCTCAGCGTCAGCGTGGTCTTGCCTCCTGCCTCTGGCCCGAATATCTCCACGAC
>CAZBAQ010000194.1:0-2128 GCA_964489855.1 uncultured Planctomycetia bacterium
CTACCCTCCACATCCCCTTATCTGACAATCTTGACACGCACGATTTGTCAAATAAGGGCTTCGCTTCGTGAGTCACTGTAATTACTTGAGTTCGACCTTTGCGCCCTGCGCTTCGAGCTTTTTCTTTATATCTTCTGCCTCGTCTTTGCCAACGCCTTCCTTCACTGTCTTTGGCGCGCCTTCGACCAGGTCCTTTGCCTCTTTAAGGCCAAGGTTTGTTATGGTGCGGATCTCTTTTATGACCTGGATTTTCTTGTCGCCTGCTGAGGCCAACACCACTGTAAACGTGGTCTTTTCCTCTTCTGCAGCGCCTGCTGCGCCAGCATGAGCAACCGCTGCCACTGCCACAGGTGCCTGCGCAGTCACGTCAAACTTTTCCTCGATTGACTTGACCAGATTTGAAAGCTCCAAAACTGACATAGCCTCGATCGTGCCCAGTATTTCTTCGATCTTCTTCTCATCCGCCATTTTGCCCCTCCTTGTTTTCTGTTTGTGGTTTTTCGTCTTCTTTCTTTGGTCCTTCTTTGCTTTCTACATTAGGTTCTTCTTTTTTCTCTTCGACCTTTTCCTCGGGCTTTGCCTCAACTATTGCTGCCGGCTTCTCCTGTCCCTTTTTATCCTTTACCGCGTTAAGCGCGTAAGCTAATTTGCAAATAATAGCGTTCAATGCGCCAGCCAGTCCCTGTATCGGCGCGTTCAATACGTTCGCGAGCTTGGCCAAAAGCACCTCGCGCGAAGGAAGCGTTGCGAGCGCTTTCACATCGTCCTTTGAAATCAGATCACCTTTTATTATGCCACCATGAATCTTTAAAACACTGTGGTCTTTGGCGAATCTTACAAGCACCTTTGAGATATAGGTCGGATCGCCTTTTTTGTCTATTGCGATCCCGGCCTCGCCCTCGATCATCTCAACTATTCCGCTATTCTGGCCTTTGCCGATCGCGCGCTTTGCAATCGAATCCTTGACGACAACGTACTCGCCCGAAACCTCTCTCAATTCCCTGCGCAGCATGTTCATGTCCTGCGCACTAAGGCCCTTGTAATTTGTCACTATAATGATGTCCGCGTCCTTTATGCGGCCGGACGTCTCATCCACCATCATTTTTTTTGTTTCCATCGAATGCTTTGCCATTACGACGTCCCTAATTTTACGAGGTCCAGCTTCACGCCGGGACCCATAGTCGTTGAAACAGAAATGTGTTTTATGAACCTGCCCTTTATGCCCTGCGGTCTGGATTTATCTATAGCTCGTATTACAGTATTTATGTTTTCCATGATCGCTTTTTCTTCAAACGAGATCTTTCCAGCGCCTACATTTATGTTAGCCTGCTTATCGAGTTTATATTCTATCTTGCCTGCCTTTGCCTCTTTTACCGCCCTTGCAAGGTCATTCGTGACAGTGCCTGTCTTCGGGTTTGGCATGAGGCCGCGCGGACCGAGTACCCGGCCCAGCTTGCCGACATCGCGCATCATATCAGGGGAACTTATCACCACGTCAAAATCCATCCAGCCAGAGGTTATCTTTGTTATGAGATCATCTCCTCCCACGTAATCCGCGCCTGCTTCTTTTGCATCTGTCGCGCCTTCGCCTTTACAGAGGACCAGCACCCTCACGTTTTTGCCTGTGCCGTGCGGCAGGTTCACAGTGCCGCGCACCATCTGGTCAGACTGCTTGGGGTCTGCGTTGAGCTTTAGCGCCATCTCGACTGTCTCGTCGAATTTCGCGGCCGGCGCCTTCTTCAGCAATGCCACAGCCTCTTCCAGGGTATATACCTTGGTCTTGTCCGCTATTTTTTCAAATTCCTTTGTACGTTTGCTCATCCTACCTCTATCCCCATGCTTCTTGCCGTTCCTTCCACTATCTTCATGGCGCCTTCTATGTCAGATGCGTTCAGGTCGTTCATCTTTGACTCAGCAATCTCCCTGACCTGCGCCTTTGTGACCTTGCCTATCTTTTCCTTGTTTGGCGTGCCGGATGCCTTTGCTATACCGCATGCCCGCTTCAGCAAAACCGAACATGGCGGGCTCTTCATGATAAAACTAAAAGACTTATCCTTGTAGACAGTGATCACGACAGGCACTACCAGCCCCTGTTTGTCCTTTGTCTGTACAATAAATGACTTGCAAA
>CAZBAQ010000195.1:0-2100 GCA_964489855.1 uncultured Planctomycetia bacterium
GATATCGGATCGTACAGGGGTTTCAGGCACAGGAGGTCATTGCCTGTGAGAGGGCAAAGGACAAAAACGAACGCGAGGACCAGAAAAGGACCGAGAAAAACAGTTGGTGTGACAAGGAAAGCCAAGACCCAGACACCAGCATCAGGAGAATAAAAATGGTGGAGAAAAAGAAGACTAAAAAGAAGGTTATGAAAAATATTTCGAGCGGGATCGCTCATGTTTTAGCGACATTTAATAATACGATCATCACTATATCGGACAGATATGGTAATGCGATTGTGTGGTCCAGCTGCGGGTCTGTGGGGTTTAAAGGCTCTAAAAAATCAACGCCTTTCGCCGCACAGGTGGCTGCTTCGAATGCTGCGAAAAAGGCATTGGAGCATGGATTGAAGGATGTCGAGGTCTATGTAAAAGGACCTGGCTCTGGCAGAGAATCAGCTATAAGAGCTATGCAGGCAGCGGGATTGCGCATAAGTGCAATAAGAGACGTCACGCCTATTCCGCATAATGGATGCAGGCCTCCGAAGAGAAGGAGGGTGTAGCGAATGGCAAGATACACAGGTCCATCATGTAGGGTTTGCAGGCGCGAGGGGGAGAAGCTTTTCTTGAAAGGCACCCGCTGTTATACAGACAAATGCGCGTTTGGCAGGAGAGGTTATGCGCCAGGCCAGCATGGAAAAGGCCGACGATTCAAGATGTCAAACTATGGCACGCAGCTGAGGCAAAAACAAAAAGTCAAGAAGATCTACGGCATATTGGAGAAACAGTTCAGGAGGTATTTTACTATTGCAGCGCATGTCAAGGGGGTAACAGGCGAGAAACTACTTGAGCTTTTAGAGAGAAGACTGGATAATGTTATTTTTAGATCCTGCTTTGCTGTTTCCAGGGCTCATGCCAGGCAGATGGTGAGGCACGGCAACGTCCTGGTTAATGATAGAAAAGTGAACATTCCTTCATACAACGTTAAACCGGGAGACAGGGTGCAGCTTAAACCAAAGGATAGGCTTGTAAAGAGTACAAAAGAGACGATAGAAAAGGTCAAGGATAGAGGTGTTCCAGAGTGGTTGAAAAGCGACTTTGATACGCTCAAGGTAGATATTACGCGTCTTCCTAAAAGGGAAGATGTGGGTATGGACATAAAGGAACAACTAATAGTAGAGTTGTACTCGAAATAAGGGGGTAAAATGGGTATTAGCTGGAAAACATTTGAGATGCCTAGAAAGTTAGCCTGCGATGAAAAGAATTATTCTCCGCATTATGGAAAATTCACAGCAGAGCCGTTCGAAAGAGGTTTTGGTACTACGATAGGGAATTCATTAAGGCGCATACTTATATCTTCCATTGAAGGCGCGGCTGTCACGTCAATAAAAATAGACGGCGTGCTGCACGAGTTTTCTACAATACCAGGGGTCCTCGAGGACGTGCCGCAGATCATACTGAACATAAAACAGCTGGTTTTAAGGTCGCACTCCAGGACGCCAAAGATATTGCGTTTAAAGGCGTCTAAAAAGGGCGACGCCACTGCAAAGGATATTGTCACGGATGACACGGTCGAGATAATAAACCCGGAGCTGCACATAGCCACTCTTACGAAGAATACGAATTTCAATATGGAATTAGAGATAGGCAAGGGCCGTGGCTATGTCCCTGCTGAGAGAAACAAGAAAGAGGAGCAGGTCATAGGCGTGATACCTGTGGATTCTGTTTTCGCTCCGGTTCGTCGCGTCAATTTCCACGTTGAAGATTCAAGGGTCGGACAGATCACGGATTACGACAAATTAATAATGGAGATCTGGACAAACGGGAGCGTTGATCCAAAAGAGGCGGTTTTGTATGCGTCGCATATTTTGCAGCGGCATCTAGATGTGTTTGGGAAGCTCGGCCAGGTCGAGGTGGAAGAGGACGAGGAAGAGGATAGCCACGAGGATAAAGAGTTTTTCAAGAAGCTTAAGATGCCTGTTTCCGAGCTGGAGCTTTCTGTCAGGAGCAGTAATTGCCTGAGAGAGGCGCGCATAAAGGTCATCGGCGACATGGTCAAGAGGACAGAGCAGGAGATGTTGCAGTACAGGAATTTTGGAAAAAAGTCACTGACAGAGATAA
>CAZBAQ010000196.1:0-2082 GCA_964489855.1 uncultured Planctomycetia bacterium
CAGATCCACGATACTCCCTGAATTCGTAGGTCTTACAGTGTCGATCTATAACGGCAGGAAGTTTATCCCTGTTTTTATAACAGAAAACATGGTCGGCCACAAACTCGGCGAGTTTGCGCCGACAAGGACGTTTAGGAAGCATGGCGCTCACACAGAGCAGTCCATGACAAAGACATAACCTTGTTTATCTAACCCCGAACCATTCACTTCGTTCGGGTACGGGGCACGCAAATCGTGTGTGTCGAGTTTGTCAGATAAGGGAATGGATGAGATGGTAACGAGAGTAATAGCGAGATACCTAAGGATATCACCGAGGAAGACGCGAAGGGTGGCAAATCTTATAAAGGGTATGCCTGCTGTAAAGGCAGAAGCGCTTTTGGATACGATTGAACAGAGACCCAGGATTTATATCAAGCGGCTTTTGCGTTCAGCGCTTGACAGCGCTGACAAAAATGCACATCTTGCACCGGCAGACCTTTATATATCGTCGATAAAATCAGACCAGGGCCCTTCTTTGAAAAGATTCAGGGCTGCTACCATGGGCCGCGCGTCAATGATAAAGCACAGGACAACGCATATCACGTTGGAGCTGGACAGGATCGTGAGACCGGCACCGAAGAAACAGGAAACAGGTGAGAAGGTGAAGGGTGAAGGGTTAAAGGCGAAAAGGAAAACAAAAGAGACAAAGACAGAAGTCAAAAAACGCAAGGCAGTAACCAAGAAGTCTAAATAAGGAGATATACATTGGGACAAAAAGTACATCCGTATAGTTTCAGGTTAGGATATATAAGAGATTGGACCTCGAGGTGGTTTGCTAAAAACAAGGATTTTGGCCCGCTATTGATAGAGGATGCCAAGATACGAGTTCATATAAAGAAGAATCTCATGCAGGCAGCTATTGCAAAAATAGAAATAGAAAGGGCCTCGAACCGTATTCGCCTGATAATACACAGCGGCAGGCCAGGCGTTATTATCGGAAGAAAAGGCGCTGAGATCGACCGGTTAAGGGATGATTTAAGGGGGATTGTAAAAAAGGAATTGCAGATCGACATAAAAGAGATAAAACGGGTCGCGCTCTCTGCGCAGCTCGTGGCAGAGAATATAGCGTTCCAGTTGGAGAAGAGGATCTCCTTCAGGAGAGCAATGAAGCGGGCTGTTCAGCAGGCTATTACAGCAGGCGCTGGCGGCATAAAGATACGCTGCCGCGGCAGGCTGGACGGCGCTGAGATAGCGAGGAAGGAATCCTACAAAGTCGGCAAGGTGCCTTTGCAGACAATAAAGGCTGACGTGGATTACGGCTTTGCAGAAGCGCATACGCAGGCGGGCTTAATAGGAATAAAGGTCTGGATTTACACCGGCGATATTATCGTCGGCAAAAAACCAGTCCGGCAAAAACAAGAAGGATAGGTCTTATGGTATTGATGCCGAAGAGGGTCAAATACAGGAAATGCCAGAGGGGCAGGCGACGGGGCGTTGCCACAAGAGGCGCGACGCTTGCGTTTGGCGAGTGCGGCCTGCAGGCGCTGGAGAACGCGTGGCTCACGAACGTGCAGATAGAGGCGTGCAGGGTCACTGTGATGAGGTCGCTAAAAGGCAGCGGAAAATTCTGGATAAGGGCGTTTCCTGACAAATCCGTGAGTAAGAAACCGGCGGAGACAAGGATGGGAAAAGGCAAGGGCATGCCTGTCTTGTGGGTCTCTGTTGTGAAAAGAGGCAAGGTTGTTTTTGAACTGGGCGGTGTCAGCGAGGACCTGGCAAAAGAGGCGATGAGATACGCGGCCTCCAAGCTTTCTTTTAGGACGAGGCTCATAACCAGAAAAGAACGTTCATAGACATGCTAAAACCGGCAGAGCTTAGAAATTTATCAAAGCAGGAATTGGGCGAAAAGCTAGTGGCGTTGAAAAAATCGCTTTTTGAGATGCTTTCGCAAAGGGCAACAGGCCGCGTGGAAAAACCCAGCAAGATCAAAGAGATTCGGCGCGACGTTGCTAGGATCATGACTGTGTTGCAGGAAAAGGAGAAGTAGCGATGCAACCAAGGGCAAAACGAAAACAGAGGACAGGTGTTGTAATAAGCGATAAG
>CAZBAQ010000197.1:0-2075 GCA_964489855.1 uncultured Planctomycetia bacterium
CGCGTGCTCCACGCCTCCTATATACTGGTCAACAGGAAGCCATTTGTTGACAATATCTTTATCAAACGGCCTTTTGGCATCCTTTGGCGAAAGGTATCTTAGGAAATACCAGCTCGAGTCCACGAATGTATCCATTGTATCTATCTCGCGACGCGCCTTGCCTTTGCATTTCGGGCATTTTGTATTCACAAAACCTTTGACATCTTTCAGTGGCGACTCACCATGAGGTTTGAACTTCACATTTTCCGGTAAAATAACAGGCAGGTCCTTTTCATCCACTGGCTGTATCCCGCATTTATCACAATACACAATAGGTATTGGCGCGCCCCAGTAACGCTGCCTTGAAATAAGCCAGTCTCTTAATTTATAGTGGACCTTCCGTCTGCCGATCCCTTGTTTTTCCATGTAATCTGATATTTTTTCAATTGCATCAAGGCTTTGCATCCCGTTGAACTCGCTGGAATTCACCATCACGCCTTCTTCTATATACGCCGTTTTCATTTTTCCTGCATCAAGGTGCTCTTTTGGATCATCTATTACAACAGTTATGGGCAGGCCATATTTTTTTGCGAACTCAAAATCCCTCTCATCATGAGCCGGCACTGCCATTACTGCGCCTGTACCATATTCCATCAATACATAATTCGCGATCCAAAGCGGTATCTTTTTATTATTGACAGGATTAATGACATATCTTCCTGTAAATATTCCTTTTTTCTCGGCTGTGGCTGAAACCCTGTCAACAACGCTTTCTTTCTTGACTTCTGCTATGAATTTTTTTATTTCTTCCTCTTTGCCAGAGCCCCTTACCAGTTCCTCGATCAATGGATGCTCTGCAGCCAATACCATATACGTAGCGCCGAAAATCGTATCGACACGCGTTGTAAAACAACTCAAGGCGAAACCTCGGCCAGGCCTGGCCGAGGTTTCGCCTTGACCATCGTCTGCTAATTCAAAATCTATTTCAACGCCCTGGCTTTTTCCGATCCAGTTTTTCTGCATTGTCTTTACGCGCTCAGGCCAGTCTTTTAATAAATTCAGGTCATCCAAAAGTTTTTGCGCATAGTCAGTAATTTTAAAAAACCACTGCTCCAGATTGTGGACTTCCACCTCGGTAGAGCATCTCTCGCACCCGCCGTCCACAACCTGCTCGTTTGCCAGAACTGTCTGGCACGACGGGCACCAGTTCACAGCTGCCTTTTTCTTGTAGGCAAGTCCTTTTTTGTAAAGCTCGAGGAATATCCATTGCGTCCATTTATAATAATCAGGCAGGCAGGATGTGATCTCTCTTTCCCAGTCATAACCCACGCCCCAGGCATTGAGCTGTTTTTTCATTGTCTTGATATTGTTTAAAGTGGAGGTCTTTGGATGGATACCGCTTTTTATAGCGGCATTTTCAGCTGGCAGGCCAAACGCGTCCCAGCCCATCGGGGCCAGGATATTAAACTTATGCATGATCTTGTAGCGCGCTACAACATCGCCTATTATGTAGTTCCTGCCATGCCCTACATGTAGAGACGCCGAAGGATACGGAAACATCATGAGGCAGTAGTGCTTTGGCTTTTTCGAACCAGGGTCCATCTTAAAAAGCTGCTGCTTCGCCCATGCCTTCTGCCACTTCGCCTCGATTTTTTTGAAAGGATATGCCTCTTGGGTCATAAT
This sequence comes from uncultured Planctomycetia bacterium, assembly GCA_964489855.1. Taxonomy (GTDB): domain Bacteria; phylum Omnitrophota; class Gorgyraeia; order Gorgyraeales; family Gorgyraeaceae; genus JAHIPS01. The sequence continues at coordinate 1,663 of CAZBAQ010000197.1, forward strand.
ATTGGTGGAGCTGACGGGAATGGAACCCGTCGCTCGCTATCACTCGCTCCTTAAAAAGAAACCCTGATGGTTTCTTTTTAATGTTTTTCTTCCTTCCGCATAGAAGTTTACTACGCCGATAGGAGAAAACAATCTTTTCCCCTAAAACCCCTTTTTGCGGCTTCGATTCTACAAACTGGTGGAGCTGACGGGAATCGAACCCGTGACGCGACAATGCCATTGTCGTGTGATCCCGCTTCACTACAGCCCCACCTTGCATATAGGTTACTATATGGACTATATCTCGTCAAGAATATTATATATAGCTGGCATATATAAATAGGCCCTGCATCAATTAAGATGCAGGGCCTTAAGGCAACAACCTCTCCGACAAGGTAACCGAGCTGCCGAAAGACTGCCCGATTCAGCTGCCA
>CAZBAQ010000198.1:0-2036 GCA_964489855.1 uncultured Planctomycetia bacterium
TTTTGTCTTCTATTATAAGTATACACTATAAAAATCCTGCTTTCAAGCACCCCCATTATCCCCTTATTTGACAAACTTGACACGCACGATTTGCCTGCCCCGAGCGAAGTCGAGGGGTCAGATAAGCGATAGTTGAGATGGGTCGTTGAGTATTATCTCAAAAGAACCCTTATATTCCTTTATTATACCATAGACCCTGAGGGTCTTGTGTTTGAAATAGGTATCGGGGGAACGCATGATGGCTTTGGGAAACCGCTCAAGGTTATTCCTGAAGATCGCGATCTTAAAATCATCACTACAGTTTAATATCAGGACCTTGTCTGAAAGATAGGTGCTCAAGACTGTAGCCTCAACCATCCTGAACATACCTGAATACTTGCTGGCTAAAGACGCAGGGATGATATTATCCTCCAGGCCCTCCCACAGGCCTTTCTTGTTTTCTCTCGCATATTGCTGAGCTCCTACAAACTCTCCTACATATTTTACATTCGGCGGATATGTGTATATCATTGCGTAGCCTTTTTTTACCATTTCGAGATTGGCCATTTTTCGGTCGATATAGATATACGCTAGCAGCCGGTTGTATTTATCCCTTTTCTGGACATCAAACTCCAGCCTGACTCTCTTCCCCTCCACAAGTATCCTGTTGAATTCCTTTGCCTCTTCAGCATAAGGCCGCGGTTTATAGAACCACTGTGAGCCGATGTTCTCGCGCAGCTCAGGTGTGTCAATACCTATATATCTCACGCTTTCGCCGCTGGAGAGCTCTATGGTGTCACCGTCGATTACCTTGGTTACATAAGGTTCTTTTCCGTATCCTCCCTGCGTAATGCCGGTATTCTGGAAAAACATGGAAAGGGAAAACGCGACGCATATAAAAACCGCTGCTAGTATTATTATCTTTTTATTCTTCATAAAGAGATGGATCAGCGCAGCGTCAGAGGATTATAATTATGCCTGGCAAATATCGTATACGCCGTGCCAGCTGCAGAGCCTGTTCTGGAGCCGCTCGGCGCTCTCCAGCCATGACCTGTGTCAACATCATCCTGGCTGGCATAAGGAAGGCAGCCCTCGCCCTGGCCTATCCTGGAAGGGCTTATGATCACCATTTTTTCTAATTCGGAGAGGTAAAACCCTGCTTTTCTTCTGTAATAATCTTCTTTTAAAAATTCGTCCATCTCCTGATAATAGTCTGCCATAATCTTCAATGTCACCACCATCTGGGCAGTCCATTCCGTAGATACTATACCCCCCCTTGCCAGGTGCTCGTATTTTCCAAAATCAAATCCCGTGACCTCGAGCTCTTCGCCGCCTGGCCTCACATATTTAGTAGTAACAAGACAATTCGTCTCTGCAAAATCTATGATCTGGTCAGGATCCATGCCTGACTCTTTTAAAAGCTCCGGACCTATGGCTGCGATAGCCCATGCAAAGGTATCTGTCGCAATAGTGGCGTCACCTTTGCCCCTGTTCAAACGGCCATCTTTCCTGTTAAAGGCGTATTTCTTTATCCATTGGAATGTCCGCCTCTGGGCCTTTAGATATTTCTCATCGTCTGCAACATCGTATAACATGCCAAAAAAAGCGTACGCGTCCAGATTATGTTCGGTGCTAAACCAGTTAAACTTAGGTCCACCTCTTATACCAAAGTCTTTATCCTCTTCCTGCAGACCGATCAGCCAGCTGGCTATCTCCTCTGCCATTAAAAGATATTGTTCATCCTTGAACTTATGCGTGTATTGAAGCGCTACTATGCCAAGCCATATATTTGGGCCTGCGTGGACATTGTATTCTAAAACAAGGCCCGTGTAGGCGTCGTAGGCATTGCAAAAAGCGCCATCTTTCTTTTGCGCCTTGTCCCTGTAAAAATCCAGCACCTTTTGCGCATTGGCCTGGTCACCCATTAGGGTAAAACACTGCGCGGCAAGGGACTGGTCATAGGTGAATCCCCAGTCCTTAAGATCATTGTCACCCTCATAACTCACGACCATACCAGTAAGGTCGCTCTGATGATTCTTTATCCATTTATACATGCT
>CAZBAQ010000199.1:0-1960 GCA_964489855.1 uncultured Planctomycetia bacterium
CAGACTCTTTACATCTTTAGAAAGCACGTCAAGTATGTAGGAACTGCCTTTGTTGATCTCCGAGACCTTTTTAGCGTCATTGTCAAAGCCAGTGACGCTAAAACCAGCCTTCGCAAACTCGACCCCGAGAGGAAGCCCCACATAGCCAAGCCCGATTATGCCTATTTTCGCGCTTTTGTCTTTGATCTTTGACTTAAACTCGTTTATCATTTTAGCTTCTTCCACCAGGATCTGTTGTTTTTGTACCATTCTATGGTCTCTTTTATTGCTGCATTGAAATCCATGACTGGATGCCAGCCAAGTTTTCTCATCTTTCGGGAATCCAGGGAATAGCGCCTGTCATGGCCAAGCCTGTCAGGAACATACTTTATCATGTTCCAGGACTTTCCCAGAAGTTTCAGTATGACCCTCGTGAGTTTTATGTTCGGCACTTCAAAACTGCCGCCGATATTATAGATCTCTCCTGGTCTGCCTTTATGTAAAACTATATCTATCGCTCTACAATTATCCAGCACATATAACCAGTCACGTACGTTCAAGCCATCTCCGTAAAGCGGGACCTTTTTATTCTCCAAAAGATTCGTGATAAAAAGCGGCATTACCTTTTCAGGAAACTGGTATGGCCCGAAATTATTGCTTGAGCGCGTAATGATCACGGGCAGTTTAAAGGTCGTGTGATATGCCAGTGCCAGATGATCACCTGCAGCCTTTGACGCTGCGTACGGGCTGTTCGGATGTAAAAGAGAGGTCTCTTTAAAAGAACCTCTTTTAATGCTGCCGTACACCTCGTCAGTCGAGACCTGGATAAATCTCTTTATCCTGTTCTTTTTTACTGCCTCCAAAAGCACGTGCACGCCATGGACATTAGTACGGATAAAATCTGAGGCGTCATTTATAGAGCGGTCCACGTGCGATTCTGCGGCAAAATTCAAAACTGCGTCACAACCCCTGGTTAACTTATTTACCAGTTTCCCGTCGCATATGTCACCTTTTACAAATCTGTACCGTCTGTCTTTTGCAATATCCTTCAGATTTTCCCTACGACCGCAATAAGTAAGTTTATCCAGATTTATGATCTTACAGTTGCGGTATTTTTTCAGCATGTACCGCACAAAATTCGACCCGATAAATCCGCATCCGCCAGTTATAAGTAGTTTCATTTAAAAACCTTCTTTTTCCACTATTAAATTGCTGGCTCTCAACAATGACTCATGCGTTCCACAGTCTGTCCACCATCCATCCAGTACAGAGTAAGTCATTTCATTGCGATCTATATAATCATTGATTACATCTGTGATCTCAAGCTCCCCTCTGTTAGACGGCTTTAATGTCTTTATTATGTCAAAGACTCTTTCATCATACATATAAATCCCTGTAACAGCATATTTTGATTTAGGTTTTTTGGGTTTCTCTTCTATATTTACGATCTTATTGCCCTTTATCTCAGGCACGCCAAATCTCTCCGGGTCATCCACTTCCTTTATAAGTATCTTTGCGCCCTTTGGCTGTTTTTTAAAATCCTCAACGTACTGTTTTATTGATTTTTCAATGATATTATCGCCGAGCACTACGACTACCTTTTTATTGTCGACAAAATGCTCTGCCAGTCCCAATGCCTCCGCAATGCCACCTTCGCCCTTCTGGTAAGTATAATTGATGTGTTTCAGGCCGAATTCCCCTCCATTACCCAGAAGCCGCAGGAACTCGCCCGCATGAGCGCCTCCAGTTACAATAAGGATGTCCTTTATGCCTGCCTCTACCAAAGTCTGGATAGGATAGTATATCATCGGCTTATTGTAAACAGGCAGAAGATGCTTATTCGTGATCCGCGTCAATGGCTCAAGCCGTTTTCCAAGTCCGCCAGCTAATATCACACCCTTCATTTTTTACTCCTTCTTATTGGTCGAGGCGAAACCTCGACCAGTCAGTCACCTCGACCAGTCATACGGTATGTCGTTTT
>CAZBAQ010000200.1:0-1955 GCA_964489855.1 uncultured Planctomycetia bacterium
TTTGAGGATTATTTTTTTCTTTTATTTTCTTCATCATAAGCCTTGTGTGTTTTCCAATCGAGAATAATTGAAATTATTTCTATCTCTCCAGAAACGATAGTATACATTAACCTATATGCCTGAGGGAGATCATAAATCCTCAGATTATTTATCCCATATTTCTTTTGGAAGATTAAATCGGGTAGGTTATCGTTTCATCCATTTGTAATCCTCAATGGACAAAATTATCCAGTCATACTTTTGGAATACTGCGGTAGGGGCTTCACCTTTGCTTCCTGTCTGAAAATTATCTGGCGTTTTTTGCTTCCCGTGAAAGAATTGACAACCTATTGGAGATATGAAGCAGGCGAATATTATACTTACCATTAAAATTCTTTTTAGATAATTCCAGTTGCTCTTTCTCAAGTTTCTCGATTTCATTTGCTCGGCCCTCCTGTTTCGCCTCTTTTGAGAAAAACCTCTTGAATATACCAGCTCCTAAATCAAGGCCACTTCCTATAATCCCCATATCAACCTTTCTGGCAAGGACAAGCTATCGTGTTTTCTCCCCTTCTGCTTCAGATGTAGTGGAAGTATCTAGTAGCCACCTCTCCCATTTGGACTGGCAGGTGGTATGGCGTAAAAAGGTATACCTCCTAAGACCCGACGACCTGCACGCTTATTGGTATCCTCGCCCCCAGTCCGTTAAAACTTTAATTCACCTTTAATATACCCGAACCCAGAACAACCCTGTATTTTAGGTTGATTTAATGCGTCTTCTACATAAAGACCTACTGGACAGATTGTAATGGCTATCTTGTCTTTAAAGGGGAATATGAGCCACGGTAGATACTTCCCTAATGTCCCGACTTCACGACCTAATTCCAATACCCCGTCTGTTATAGTCTCATCCTCGTAGGCCACTCCTCCATCGATTGTCCACCCATCTAAAAGGGCATTCCATACTCCGAGTGAGTCTATCGGTGAGGTTTTAATTATCGTTGCGGTAGTAGTGTTTTTATACTGTCCGTCTTGCCACAGATATACCCCACCCTGTTTTAATGTTACCTTCGCCTCATCCGCCATTGCCACCCCTGATAGCATAAAGATAAATACTATAAGGGCTATTCCTATAAGTCTTTTCACTTCACACCTCCGTTTGTCTTAACCTTCTGTCCGAAATAAAATCCCATTAACGTTGATACTATTGTATTTAAAACCTGCGGTATCTCAATTCGTTTCATTATGAGATAGCAGATGGTATAGTAGAACATAAATGCAAAGATTGTTCTTGGCCGAGTCCATTCCTCCGTAAGTTTTTTTATAAGGTTAAGTTCAGCTTCCCTTATTTGCTTCAATATCTCCGTCATCTTTCACCCCCGAATTTAACTCTTTCTCTATCCTGTCCGTAGCTTTTGAGAGCGATCCATCGTGCCATTGCTCGCACTTGCGATGGATTATCTTTAAATTAAATCTTATGTTCTCTACCGCTTCGTCTGTCAGTATCCACATTAGTTCTTTTCCCTATCTCTTCCACTACCCCATATAATTCGTGCATACACTCCACTAATTCGTCTAAGTGGTCTTTCATCTCCTTGTCATTCCTATCACGCTCTTTTTGGATGTTTCCAAGGGTAAACTTTATCCCGTGTATGATTTTATCTAATTTATCGTATAATCTCTTACCGCTCATTTATCTCTATTGCCATTTCTCAAAAAATCCTTCATATCGTCAAATCGATTATTCAGCGTATCTTTTAAGTCATCTATTCTGGTATTAAATGTATTAACTATCCTATCCTGCGCTCTATGGCAATCAGGACGTTTGACATTATTGTTCTCCTTGTGAAGTTTCATAATATACGCCATCCCGCCCGAAGCTATACTGACACCATAAAGGATTTCTTGATACATCGTCTACCCCCGTAAGTTTTTCCATAATGTCATAGTTTTTATTTTTAAACTCCACGTAGGAG
>CAZBAQ010000201.1:0-1946 GCA_964489855.1 uncultured Planctomycetia bacterium
TAAATGTCGAGCAGGGCATATTTGGCATTATTCAGGATGTCAGCGAGACAAATGATCCTGCGATATTTGAAGCGCTTACAACGCCGGGCGAGGTTATTTTTTCGAATGTGCTGGTGGATGAAAAAAATATCCCGCGCTGGCTTGGGGATGAAAGAGGAGCTCCTAAAAAAGGCGTGAATTTTGCAGGAGAGTGGCAGGCTGGAAAAAAAGGTCCTGATGAAAAAGATGTGCCGTATGCCCATAAGAATGCCCGATATACGATACGGCTGCAGGACCTCAAGAATTGTGATAAAAACCTGGATAATCCGAATGGAGTGGAGGTGGGCGGTATAATATACGGCGGCCGCGATTCAGACACGAGCGTTCCCGTTGCTCAATCATTTGACTGGGCGTACGGTATTTTAGCGCAGGGCGCGGCCATAGAATCAGAGACTACTGCAGCCACGCTGGGCCAGGAAGGCGTTAGAAAATTCAACCTGATGGCAAACCTGGATTTTCTTTCAATACCTATAGGCAGATATATTCAGAACAATCTGGATATAGTGGAGGGAGTTAAAAAACCGCCTCTTATATTCCATGTTAATTATTTTCTTAGAGGAAAAGACAAAAAGTTTTTGAACGGCATAAAAGACAAACACGTGTGGATAAAATGGATGGAGCTGCGCGTGAATGACGAAGCTGGCGCCCTCAAGACGCCGGCGGGGTATATACCAAGATATCAGGACCTGAAGGTTTTATTTAAAGCAGTCCTTAACAAGGAATATACAAAACAAGATTATAATGAGCAGTTTAAGATACGTATACCTGAGTCTATCGCAAAAATAGAGAGGATAAAAAAGATCTACCACACAAAGGTCTTTGACACGCCGCATATTCTAATGAAGGCCCTGGATGACCAGAAGAAGCAGTTCGAGGATTGCAGGAAAAAACACGGCGATTATCCACTGCCGGACGCATTTGGAGGTTAGGGGTCAGATAAGGATTATTTTATCAGGTTTTCAATATCCTTTAATATAGGGAGCATTGGTTCGGATCTTTTGACAAAAGCCACTCCGACACCGCAGGTATTATCTTCATTATCCTCGATTCTTACAACGCGCCCTACGATCTTATTATCCAGCACAAGCGCCTTGTTTTCGATTTCCTGACACACGCCAGCTGTCTTGTAATCGAGATCCAGGACCACGAGAGAGGCTATCTTAGGCACCTTTGCCACATTGGTTATGAACAAAACGCCTGACGCGCTGAGATTTTTAGACACCGCTGTCATGATCTTTGAAGCAAAATCCTTGCGCTTTGACTGCCCGATTATTTTATATGTCAATGGCTTAGAATAGTCTATCCTTAAAAATTCCCTTTTTTCACTCATTTTACACCTCCTTGGTAGGATACCTATTATTTATTATAACCTTTTTTTGCCATTTTTGCAATCGAATAATTAAACGAGTAGGAGTTTGGCAGGGGGGAAGCCGTTGAAATTAGGCACAGCGCTCGCGGATGAATACGCGCCTATATTCTTTACATAGACCACATCGCCCACATAAAGCTCTGGTATTTCTTCATTCAGGGAAAGCGTGTCAAGCGAATCGCAAGTAGGACCTGCGAGCGTGGATAGGTACTTTGGCCCGCGTCTCAATGTCCTGAACTCGTATTTACAGTGATCAAACACCATTCCTGAGAAGTCAGCGTAGATGCCGTCGTTGATGTAGTAGTAGTTTTTGTTATTGCGAAAGGCCCTTCCTATGACCTGCGTGACCAGGATACCCGAAGGCCCGACCAAAAACCGTCCCGGCTCAGCTATGAATTTGACATTCCTTGCAAAGAGTTCTTTTATTTGTTTTCTTATCTGGGAGGCCATCCTTTCAAAATTAATACCCATCTCGTTGTCAAAATGCTGGATAGGAAACCCGCCCCCGATATCCATGACCTTCAGAGGCAGCCCGTTT
>CAZBAQ010000202.1:0-1908 GCA_964489855.1 uncultured Planctomycetia bacterium
CTTTAATTTCTTAACAATATCATGCGCGTGCTTTACAAAAGGGCATGTCGCATCGATTAATTTCAAACCCCTGGCTTTTATCTTTTCAATCGTCTCAATGGGCGCGCCGTGCGATGATATAATAACCACGCCTTCTTTTGCACTGCCAATATCCTTTATTACCTTGAGTCCTTTTTTTGAAAGATCATCCACTACCTGCGGATTATGTATAATAGCGCCCAACGAGTAGATATTATTTTTATATCTTGGGTCAGCCAGGTTTTTTTCTGCTATATTTATCGCGCGCTTCACACCAAAGCAAAAACCTGAATGTGTCGCTATCTTAACTTGCATTTTTCTTCAATTCGCTGATCGAACGCATTACCTCTCGGGCGACCTGCAGGTACAGTTCTTTTTTATTGCTCGAAAACTCAATGTCCAGATTCAATGGCCTGCCAAAATACACTGACACGCGATTCGGCCTCGGAAACCGCGAGTATCTCGACCACGCATCCAGCGATCCTTTCACGTAACACGGTAAAATTACCGCGCGCGAGTTATTCTGTAAAAATCCTATGCCTGACTTGGGCTCCTGCAGATTCCCGTCTTTTGAACGCGTGCCTTCCGGGAAAATAAGAAGCGGCTCGCCCTGTTTTAATTTGCTCAAGGCTGCTTTAAACGCATTCACATCGCCTCTCTCGCGTTTTATAGGAGAGACATGCGCCCATTTAAGGGCCTTTGCGAACGGCCTGAATCTAAACAGTGTGTCGCGGGCCAGGTAACTCAGTTTTCTCGGAGCGCCCACACCCACTATAATAGGATCGAGAAAGCTCGCGTGGTTCGGCGCCACGATCACAGGGCCGGTCATAGGAAAATTCTCCCTGCCGACGATTTTTAACCTGAAAAACATTTTAAAGAACAGGAAGAATATAAATCTCGCGAATGTATAGAGCATAATAAAGTGTTCAAGGCTAAGCCTTGAACATCTGCTATATAGAATCCCTGATAGACTTGGCCTTCTTAAGCAATTTCAAGAGTTCTGTGCTGTTCGCTTTTTTCAATGCCTTCTCTATCCTTGACAACTCTTTCTTGAATATCTTTATATCGCTCAGCATATTTTTTCTATTCGTAACAAATATATCTTTCCATAATTCTGGGCTGCCGGAGACAATTCTCGTGGTATCCTTAAAACCACCGGCTATCAGGTGCAGGTCCTTTTTATTGCAAGAGTTCACAAGCGCCGCGCTGACTGCGTGCGGAAGATGACTTACTTTTGAAATCGTCTTATCGTGTTTATCAGGGGACATGATCTCCACCTTCATTCCCAGTCCAGCCCAAAACCTCTTTACCTTGCCCAATGCCTTTGAGTCCGTGCGGCTGGTCTTTGTCAAAATGCAATACGCGCCTTTAAATAGCTCACTGTCCGCAAACCTCACGCCTGATTTTTCAGAGCCAGATATCGGATGACTTCCTACAAAACTCACACCTCGCGGAAAAACGGCTTCTACTTTTTTTACAATATGGCTTTTAGTGCTCCCCGCGTCTATTACAATCGCGCCTTTTTTAAGGTGCTTTGAAATCTGCCTCGCTATATTTATAATCGTTAAAACAGGCGCTGTGAGTATGACGAGATCCGCGTCCTTCACGCCCTTTGCCAGATCAAGTGTCGCAGAATCAACTGTCTTTAAAGACAATGCGCGCTGGATCGTACTTTTCCGTCGAGAAACACCTATGACGTTCCTCGCAAGCCGCTCTTTCTTTATCGAGAGACCCAGCGACCCGCCGATCAACCCTAATCCTATTATGGTAACGCGTTTAAACATCTCTTCCCACTGCCTTTGCGACCGGGCGCAGTTCTTTCATCATTTCCTCAAACTTCTCCGGCAAAAGTGACTGCGCGCCGTCAGAAAATGCCTCTTCCGGATTTGG
>CAZBAQ010000203.1:0-1878 GCA_964489855.1 uncultured Planctomycetia bacterium
TCAAAGCCAGGTTTATCGAGCAGGGCAAACATTGCTTTTTTATAATCTTCTACGCCTGGTTGTATAAAAGGATTGTGCCCCAAGAGGTAGCCGCTTATGGCTACAGATCTTTCCATCATATAGTACATTTCACCCAAGCTAAATGCGTTTTTTCTTGGTATTTCAATTATCATGTTAGGAACATCACCTAAATAATGGGCATATGCAGGTCCTTCGATTACCTTTCTGTTTATGCTATTCATGTCTTGGCCTTTATTGACTAAATAATTCAATCCATCACTGTTATTTTTATCGTGGGGAATAGTAACAGTGTTATCATGCTCTTGTAACATAATAAAGGTTTCTAAAATATTTCGTTCGCCCTGTTGAACCATCTGGCCATTAGCATGCAGCTTTTCTGAGTAAAGAGAAGGAGATACCCACATACCATGCCCAGAATGTCCTTCACTTTCTGGAAATAACTGTTCCATCCACTTGGCTACGCCATATAAAGGTACTGAATTGGTGGCTACTATCTCTATCTTTTTACCCTTCAACCAGGCTGCATAGCGAGCTGCTGCATGAAGAAGGCTTGGGTTTTCCCAGAAATTGTCTGCCATCGTGATATTTCTCATATATTTAAATCCTGCGGCGAACTCATCAATATCAATATTGGCTATAGCAAGCCCCAGCAATCCAACATCAGTCAATACTGAAAAGCGGCCACCGATATTATCAGGAATCGGAAAGGTTTTATATCCCTTCTCCTTTGATAAATTCTTAAGGGCTCCTCTTGTAGCATCAGTAGTCACATATATGAAATCTTTGGCATCGTGACCCCAGTTTTTCTCCAGTACATTACGCAGGATTCTAAAGGCAATTGCAGTTTCTGTTGTTGTCCCTGATTTCGATATAACATTTATTCCTACCACTTTGCCTCGTAGCATATCGAGGGTGTCTCTTAAATAGTCAGGGTCCATATTCTGACCCAGAAAATAAATTTCTGGTGCATTACCTCTTTCATCTCGGCTCAACTGGTTGAAATAGGTATGAGTCAGTGCCTTCCATGTGGCCTCGATGCCTAAATATGATCCGCCTATCCCTAAAGAGACAAATACATCAATTCGGTTATTAAGGCTTTGGGCTGCAGATTTTATCTCGTCTAAATGATTAGTGGTAATCTCTTCTGGGAGATTTTGCCAGCCAATCATGGGTGTCCCATCATCACAGATATCTCCTTTATTTTTTTTTAACATCCTATGGGCCTTCATCACCTGCGGTGCAATATCTTTAATATCTTCAAGAGTGATAGATGGTGAATCTCCTGGAGTGTCAAAAAGATAGGTAAGGTCTAAAGAGACTCTGTTGGACGATTGCCACGATGCCTCATTAAACGGATTCTTTTTGCCGCTCGCTCTTTCTTTCTGCATTTGTATAGTTTTATTTTCCTCAAAACCTATCAGGTTCATCCCTTCCATTTTTACCCCCTTTTATTCTGAATAGTGTAGATTGTTCTTTATTATATGACATTCCATGTATCGTAAGGATGGAAAATTATTTCAGCACTTGTTGCGGCCGTTATTTCTAATAAAATTATCGTATGAACACTTTTTTAGTAGCTGCTTTGCATAGTTTTTTCAAGTGTAACTTTTACATTTCGTATTCCAATCCGCCAGAAGCGGACAAGCCCGCCAGAAACACGGCGGACAAGGGTTGATTCTCAGCAGCTTGCTGCGTTCTGAATTTTTCGTTTTTTTTATCCCTCTTAGCTTGTTGGAGCGTAGTGGAGATCCCGTCTGAGCAGCGATTTTTTAGGCCTGGTTTATTGGACTTTGGCACTTTGGCTTTGGGAGGTCAAGTATTAATTAAAACGAAAATCAAGTTTATAGTTGTAGAGCC
>CAZBAQ010000204.1:0-1877 GCA_964489855.1 uncultured Planctomycetia bacterium
GAAAATATTTATTTTAAATCATTAGATAGAGTGGATTATCCGCAACCAAAAAAGGGGGAAACAAAACGGATTATAATTTAATCGGCGGGGCGCCTTCAAGGAAAGTGGGTTCAGCAAAAAGCGCTGATTCAGGAAAGCTTATGGAGATAGCAAAGAAATACTCGGTCCCATGCTATAAACTGGGCAAGGTTGGCGGAGACAAGCTCGCTATCAAGAGCGCGATAGACATTTCTTTGAAGACGCTGAGTGATGCATGGAGAAACGCTATACCTAACAGGGCAAATACTGATTGACACATAGCACTTAGCCCTTTATAATAAACGATACACGAGATATTGCGGGGTGGAGCAGTCTGGTAGCTCGTCGGGCTCAAGTAAAGGGCGTCCTTACAGCAATGTAAGGGAAGATAACCTGTCAAACTCGGTGAAACCTTTAAAATGGCAATACCGAACCAAGCCTGTCAAGATTTATGGCAGGAAGGCGTAGAGACTAGTGAGGCAGGTACCCTACAACATAGGGTAAAGGTATAGTCCAGACTACAAATCCACATATAGTGGAGCAGTGAAAGCTGTAGTAGTAAGCATAACCCGAAGGTCCTTGGTTCAAATCCAAGCCCCGCTACCAAATAGAGAGGCGTTCGCTTAGGCGAGCGCCTTTTTTGTTGCTTTTCTATTGACTGACTAAATCTATATATGGTATAGTATTTCTGCTATGATAGCTAGATATTCGCTTCCTAAGATGGCTGGTATATGGTCAGAGGAGAATAAGTTCCAGAAAATGCTGGATATAGAGATCCTCGCTTGTGAGGCTATGTCTAACCTGGGCAGGGTCCCGAAAAAAGAGCTTAAGAAGATCAAGTCAAAGGCAGGGTTTAACATAAAGCGAATAGAGAAGATAGAGCAAAAGACCCGCCACGATATAATTGCGTTCCTCCAAAATATAGCAGAGCATGTTGGCACATCCTCGAGATTTGTACATCAGGGCCTTACTTCAAGCGATGTTTTGGATACTGCCTTATCATTACAGATGAAAGAGGCAGCTAGTATGCTTATAGCTGACCTCAAGAAATTAAAACAGGAACTTCGCAAAAAGGCAAAGAAATACAAACGTACCATAATGGTGGGCCGCAGTCACGGCGTGCACGCTGAGCCGACTACGTTCGGCTTGAAGCTCGCGCTTTTCTACGACGAGATAAACCGATCTATCAAGCGCATGGAACAGGCAAAAGAGATTATAAGTTTTGGAAAGATCTCGGGCCCTGTTGGAACTTATTCTAATATCGAGCCGTATGTTGAAAATTATGTATGTAAGAAGCTGGGATTAAAATCAGCCAATATCTCTACGCAGATCTTGCAGCGTGATCATCACGCTGACTACATGGCGCAGGTTGCGCTGGTGGGCGCCACGCTTGAAAAGATAGCGCTTGAGATACGTAACCTGCAGAAGACAGAGCTCAGGGAGGTTGAGGAACCTTTTTCAAAGGGGCAAAAGGGTTCAAGCGCAATGCCGCACAAACGTAACCCTGTCATGTGCGAGCGTATTACAGGGCTCGCGAGAGTATTGAGGACAAACTCGCTGGCAGCATTGGAAAATGTAGCGCTGTGGCACGAGCGCGATATCAGCCATTCGTCAGTCGAGAGGATAATCATACCTGACTCTACGATTTTGCTGGATTACATGCTGAACGACATGATATTTATAATCAGAAACATGCATGTCTATCCTCAGAATATGCAAAATAATCTTTCAAAGACGCACGGCCTGATATTTTCAGCAAGGATCCTGGTGGAGCTTGAGAAAAAAGGGGTCGAACGAAGAAAGGCCTACGACATTATACAGCGGTGCGCGATGAAGGTCTGGAAGCAGAACGCGACTTT
>CAZBAQ010000205.1:0-1875 GCA_964489855.1 uncultured Planctomycetia bacterium
AACAAAAAAGGATAGTTTTTTCAATATTTTTTATAGTACTTGGCCTTCTTGCCTTCGGCTACAGGTCATTTTTAAGGCCGGAGATATTTTCTTATCTATTCCTGTGTATATTTTTGTATACCCTCGAGAGAGAAAAAAAGATATATGCATTACCATTTTTACAGATCATATGGGTAAATCTCCATGGATATTTTATTTTAGGTCCAATCCTTGTATTTTTATACTCCATAGGAGAATTTTTTTCAGGAAACAGGAATAAAAGCAAAAGATTAGCAGTAATCCTTATTTGGATAACGATAGCATGTCTTGTAAATCCATATTTTTACAGAGGGGCATTATACCCTCTTAGGATATTGCTGGATATATTTACTGAGCAGAGGCTGCTTATGCAAAATGTGCATGAGCTGATGATGCCTGTAAGATTCGATTTTGGTAGATATGTTTTCTTTTGGTTATTCGCGATATTTACAAGCGTTACTTTTATTCTCAATCTAAGGAAGGTCAGGATCCCGCACATCCTTGTTTTTGCAGTTTTTTTTCTAGCTTCATATGTGGCGATGAGAAACATACCGATTTTTATATTAGCGGGCATACCGTTTGCAGCCATGAATCTCGACGGGGCATTATCGACGAGACCTGTATCGGACAGGAGATATGATATAGTCTATCTAGTCCTGATCTGTTTCCTGATATATCTTTTCCTGTCAAATAAATATTATAGTTTCACAAACCAGCCTTTGTTCAGAAAGACAGAATCCAGATTTGCCAGGCCCTTGATGCCTTCTGGCGCATGTGATTTTTTACAAGAAAATAATATAGACGGGCGCATCTTTAATACCCTTGATTTCGGTCCATATATCGGATATAGATTTTATCCTGAAAAGAGGATTTTTATTGATACCAGGACAGATTTATACAAGGATGATTTGTATAGGTTGTATGTAAAGAGCCAGAACTATCCAGAGGCATGGCGCAGGATCCACAAAGATTACGACTTTAGCATCGCCCTATTAAGGCACTTTTTTTCAGGCACAGAGAGGATATTGAGATTTTTACATGAAGATAGTGATTGGAAACTGGTTTATTATGATATAAATTCCTGTGTATTTTTAGAGGATATACTTAAAAATAAAGAGTTTATCGATAGGTTTAGGATCGATTTCAGGGAAAGGACGCTGGCGGATTCAGATATTGATTTAAATACAGCGATATTTTTTGAAAAGATAGGTGAAGGCGATTTTGCAGAGAAGGCTTATGTCGAATTACTAAAGGATAACCCCCGACTTCTACAGGCTGAAAATAATCTGGCGACAATTTATATAAATACCGGGAAATACGGGGAGGCCATAAGACTTTTAGAGGGATTATTGCAGACTCATCCCATGTCAGCAGAGCTCCATGCTAATTTAGGAACCGCTTATTTAGGTTTGGGAAGAAAAAAAGAGGCCCGTCTATATATAGAGGAATCTCTAAGATTAAATCCTTATTTAAGGAATGCCTGTTATACATTGGGTGTTATATGCCTTGAGGCAGGGGAGGTAGATAGGGCAACAAGGCTGTTTGTAAAGTATTTGAGATTAAATCCTTATAATGCAGGCGTCCACAGGATCCTGGGTGATATCTACATGCAAAAAGGCCTTTCACAAAAGGCTGTTTCGGAATATAATGAGGCAAACGCGCTTGACGGCAAGGAGATGTGATGGAAGGGAAGTTTATAAAGATAGTCGGGGCGAAAGAGCATAATCTAAAGGATATCAGCGTCAATATCCCGCGCAACAAGCTTACCGTTATCACTGGTTTAAGCGGCTCAGGGAAGTCGTCGCTTGCCTTTGATACCATATACGCTGAAGGACAACGCAGGTACGTGGAAAGTCT
>CAZBAQ010000206.1:0-1865 GCA_964489855.1 uncultured Planctomycetia bacterium
GCGAACCATGCCCGCAAAAAATTCCAATGCTTTTCTCAGACCTGCCTGCTCCGGACAGACAAAAGTCTTTTATTATAGTAAAATCCAATATATAATGCTTACATGTTCAAGGCCGGGAAGGTCGCGATAATCGGAAGGCCCAATGTGGGGAAATCCACGCTCATTAACGCGCTTGTTAAGGAAAAGCTCTGTATAGTTTCTCAAAAACCAGAGACAACGCGGGACAATATCCAGGGCATTATATCTGGCAAGGACTTTCAGGTAGTATTCATAGACACGCCTGGCATGCACAAGCCCAAGAACCTGCTTGGGAAATCAATGGTGCGCAGGGCCTCGTCCACGTTTCTCGAAGTGGATATTGTCCTGGCGCTGATCGACTCGTACAGCGGCATAACGCAGGAAGACAAAAGGATCTTTGGCGAGCTTCCTTCTCAGAAAATAATCTTCCTCATCATAAATAAAATCGACAATATCAACAAGTGCCAGATCCTTCCTATTATTGAACGGGCGCAAAAATATTCCTTTAAAGAAATCATGCCTATATCTGCAAAAAAATCAGACGGCACTGATATCGTGTTTAAAAAGATCCTGGAATACCTGCCCGAAGGCTTTCCTATGTTTCCTGAGGATCAATTGAGCGACAAAAACGAAAGATTCCTCGTGCAGGAGCTTATAAGGGAAAAGGTGCTTGAACTGACACGTCAGGAAATACCGCACTCGATAGCAGTGGGCGTTGAAGAGATGAAAGAGAAAAAATATAAAGAAGACAAAGACATCTGTTATATAAGGGCCAATATATACGTGGAGAGAGACAGTCAAAAGGCAATAATAATCGGGAAAAAAGGCCGGATGTTAAAAAAAATCGGAGAAAACTCTAGGAAAGAAATAGAGAGTTTCCTGAAAAAAAAGGTCTTTCTGGATCTATGGGTTAAGGTCTATGAGAATTGGCGCAAGGATCCTTTTGCGCTGAAGAATCTGGGTTATTAATCCAGGCTGTGAAGTTTCAGTAAATCCTTATTCTTAAAAATATTCTCCGTGGTATCAAACGCCGTTATCGCGCCATTATCCATTACCACCACCTTATCGCATATAGATTTCACCATACTAATATCGTGAGTCGCTATAATCTTTGTAATGTCAGTGGCGTTTAGAAATTTTATGAATTCCTTCCTGTGCTTCGGGTCAAGATTCCCGGTAGGTTCATCCAGTACCAGGACCTCAGGATTCATCGATAAAACAGTAGCAAGGGAGATCCTTTTCTTCTCGCCATAGCTCAAATGATGACTGATCCTTTCTTTATAATCTTTCATGTCTACTGACCCGAGCGCACCATCCACTCTCTTTCGGACCTCGCCTGCTCCCATATCCATGTTCATCGGCCCGAAAGCAACATCGTCAAAAACCGTCGGCATAAAAAGCTGGTCATCCGGATCCTGGAATACAAGGCCGACCTTGGAGCGTATGACTCTTAGGTTTTTCTCGTCGACAGTCAGGCCGCCTATCTTTACAGAGCTATTGCCGTTTAAAATACCGTTCAGATGCAGAAGGAGGGTAGTTTTTCCAGCGCCGTTGGGCCCGAGGATACCCACGCAGTCGCCCCTGAATACACTAAGGTTTACATTGTCCAGCGCGGCCGTGCCGTCAGGATATCTATAACTCAGGTTTTTTATCTCGATAATCTTTTCCATGTCAGTCCAATGTCTTTATCTCTCCGCTGAATCCCCTTGAACACATCGAAAGATACACCCTCTCTGCCCTCTCATATGAACGGACGAACAGCACGCCTATTATATTAGACAATACCTTTATCGTATTCCACCTGCTGACCCTGCCTGAACTGCGGCTGTCTCTCGCCCTCTGCATCC
>CAZBAQ010000207.1:0-1846 GCA_964489855.1 uncultured Planctomycetia bacterium
GGGATAGCTTCTCTTTGACAATTTACGCACGTCTCTGCCATCTTAATCATCCTCCTGTGGTTCTTTCCTCAGCCATAGATATGTAGTTCTAATTTTTTCTCAGTTATCTTCCAAACGCCTCGTTTAGTTCGAACAATATACATTCGTTTTTTATTTTCTCGACATCGTTCAACCCGGCGCAGTATCCGGCAATGTAAGTCTCCTTAATCATAGTCTGAACATTAGACGAGAAATTACCAAGGGGCTTTTCTGTCATAGTAGCCGTCATCTCGGCCCACGATAGTTCAGCATGGTTCCTGACTATATTTTTAATATCATCTTCGATCATTTAATCACCTCTTAACCTTTTATTACAATAAGGACATACCTTTTCGCCTTCTATATCTCGTCTTACTTCATCACGAAAAAGATATCTACAACAGTGCTTACAAGCGTCCATTACAGCCACCTCATTACATTATCGGGATTTTCATCTACCTCATCGAATGCGTGGGTCATGCACACGTCTGTCCATGTCTCATCGAGCAGAATGGAATAATCGGCAGTAGACCCGCAATAACATTTTCTGTTTCCTATCATGCTACTCCCTCATTTTTAATAGGTCTGTCCTCAGACAATTTTTGCAAGTTACCTTGGTAGGGTCATCAGTAAGATAAATCCAGTCCGGGTCCAGACCACATAAAGCGGATGATATGGTCAAAGGATAACACCTTGGGTCTGATATCCTTATACGGAAATGTATCTTATTCACGCTACCACCTCTTCTGTGACCTTGATTATACGACTACCCCATTTATTATGTTTGCCAGGAATATAGAGTTTGCTTTTCTTTGCCTTTTCCAAAGTCGGGTAATAAAACAAATAACCTTGAACCTTGTAATATATTTTTGGTTCTCCTATCATTACTCTTCCCCCAAGTAAACAGGACACATTTCGCAAGGCAGGGCAGGATATTTGCAGTTTTTTCCGTTCAGTCTGGTACACATTGGAATTGTTTTCATGCTACTCCACCTTTTCTTTTGATAGTATAGGGTCGTTATCCTTTATATACTTTTCGTCTTCCCTTCCTATGAAGCCTTCCCAGTAATCGTCTATCTTTTTTTGCCTAATCGGTTTCATTCAAATACCTCTTCTATTTTGATATCTATATCGTCACTGAATATGTTTATCTCATCTTCCCTATCTTTCGAGGAAATGGTCAACGTAAGACAAGTGAATTGTTTGTTTCCCATGTCTTTGTGAAATATCTTTCTTTTCATTGTCACGCTTTTTATTCCATGTATACTTACATCCATCGTTTAATCCTCCTTTATTATTATAAAACTCCTATGACTACTAAAAACGCTACGATCATAAGTGAGCTTGAGATAAAAAATAGATAAGTTGTTATAATATCTATCATTATCACAAACCACATTTTCATTATTCATAGCCCCCTTGTTTTTATTACTTCGTTAATGATAGCCATGTATTCAGGTATATGCTCGTAATCCCTTATATACATTTCTATCTTCCACTTCGGCTGAGTCATTAACATAACCCTGAAATTTTCTTTCTTAGCGTTTTGTTGAATCAGGTCCCATTCCGTTACGTCCATTGTTCGGCCTCCCATTGAGTTATCTTTTTGTCTATCGTATCAATGTCAGCGAAGAGCCTAAACTTACCCACTGAAGATATCAACCTGCCATTGACATACACAGGAGAAAACTCGTAAAGGTCATACTGCCCTAATGCGTTGGGTTCTCTCGATATTAACCACTTTTTGCGATATAGTTCTAATTTTTCTATTCTGATTGTCATTTTATCCCCTCTTTTTTATGATCTTCTCTATCTGCCTGGTATATCC
>CAZBAQ010000208.1:0-1841 GCA_964489855.1 uncultured Planctomycetia bacterium
AGAAAAAACTTTCTGATTTAAAGGAAAGCTCCGTGGACCTGGATACAATAGTGGTGAAGCCCGAAGGAAGGGTTGTTGCCTCTGCGCCTGTAGAGGTGGCTGAGGCCCAGCGCGGCAGGGTGCTCGTGGTAAACAAGGAATATGATTTTATTGTTACTGATCTTGGCCAGGATGACGGGATCCGTAAAGGCATGATCTTCAAGGTCATGGACGGCGCCACTTTTTTGGGAAAGGTGGAGATAAATAAGATCTATGATACCATGTCGTCAGCATCTGTTTTGCCGGGCGGTAAAGTGAATAACATGAAGAAAGGTAATTTGATTATTGAAAGTCGTTAAGATAATCGTCCCTCCTGATAAATCTATATCTCACCGGGCAGTAATGCTCGCATCCATTTCAGAAGGCACCACGCGGATAAAAAATCTACTGATGGCCGATGATATCGTGCGCACTATTGGGGCGTTTCGCGCTATGGGGGTGTCTATTTTGGTCGAGGCGAAACCTCGACCAGATGAAAGTGGTCGAGGTTTCGCCTCGACCAATGCTGTGGTGCGTGGTGTTGGGATGCGAGGGTTGAAAAAACCAAAAAAATCTATTTATTTAGGAAACTCCGGGACCACGATGCGGATTTTGCCAGGGATTCTGGCTGGCCAGGGATTTGAGGTTGTTTTAAAGGGCGACGCGTCGCTTTCGAAGCGGCCAATGATGAGGATCGTAAAACCTCTGAAAAAAATGGGAGCAAAGATTTCAGGGGCAAGACCACCACTGAAAATCAGAGGCGGAAAATTAAAGGCGATTAAGCATAGATCAAAGATCGCGAGCGCGCAGGTCAAGTCGTGCGTTTTGCTTGCAGGGCTTTTTGCAAAAGGCGTGACGAGTGTTAACGAGCCGGTTAAATCGAGAGATCATACTGAGCGGATGTTGAGGCAATTTGGTATAAAAGGTCCGATTAAAGGACCTGCGAAATTAAAATCACCCGGCGTAATTACTATTCCAGCTGATATTTCGAGCGCCGCGTTTTTCATGGTTGCAGCGTGCATTTTACCCGGCATGAAAATTGTCTTGAAAAATGTCGGGATTAATCCGACACGGACCGGGATAATTGATATTTTAAAAAGAATGGGAGCCGATATTCGCCTACAGCCTAGAACCTCGAGCCTGGAGCCATGCGGTGATATTGTTGTCAGATCCAGCAATCTGCGCGGGATCACGATTTCTGCGCGGGAATTTGTGCGCGCGATCGACGAGATACCTATAATAATGGTGGCAGCGTGCTTTACCAGTGGCGCTACTATTATTAAAGGCATAAATGAATTGCGCGTAAAGGAGACTGACCGCGTCCGTTCGATGGTTACGAACCTGAGGAAGTTGGGCGCTGATGTCAGGGTGAAGGGTGAGGGGATTATTGTGAATGGCAGCAGACCTCTTCACGCTGCAAAGGTTTCGAGTTTTGGCGATCACCGCACAGCAATGAGTATGCTTGTCGCAGGCCTTGCTATTAAAGGTAAAGTGAGTGTGACAGGCCTTGCCTGCATCAACAAATCCTTCCCAGGGTTTTTGCGCATCCTCCACCGCCTTATCTGACAAACTTGACACGCACGATTTGTCAAGTTATTTGGATTGACAAAGACGTGACATTTTGATAGAATTGGAATTAAATAAAAACCTTCATAAAAACCGGGGTGACAATTGGCGCAATTTCTCAAACTAGTTAAAAAGGCTATTAATTCCATTTTGGGCATGTTCTCCAATGATATGGGAATCGATCTGGGCACTGCTACGACGCTTGTCTATGTCAAGGGGCAGGGCATTGTCTTATGCGAGCCGTCAGTTGTGGCGAT
>CAZBAQ010000209.1:0-1840 GCA_964489855.1 uncultured Planctomycetia bacterium
AGGGTTACCTTAATAAAAACGGGGAGAACAAAGAGTTTTTGAAAAAAGGCTGGTTCTGGACAGGGGATTACGGGTGGATTGACAAAGAAGGGTATATTTATTTTAAGGGCCTGAAAAAGGATATAGTAAAGGTGGGCGGCAATAATGTTGATTTAAACGAGGTAAAGGCAGTACTGGATTCTTTTGAGAGTGCCCGTGATGTAAGGCTGGATGCAGTAGAGGATGATCTATGGGGCCATCACCTGAGGGCAGAGATAAAGCTGGCTTCAAAAAAAGCAGCTACAGAAAAGGCAATAAGATCTTTCTGCAGGGAGAGGCTGGCGCCGTACAAGATACCAAAAGAGATCCTGATAAAGGGTAAAGACATATGAGGAACATATTTATAAGCGGTGCTACAGGGTTTCTGGGCTGGGACCTGGTGAAGAACCTGGTAAAGGATGGGGATTCAAGGCTCTATCTTTTGGTGCGGGGATCGTCTGAAGAGAACGCGAGAGACAGGGTCAAGAAATTAATAGGGAAGAGCTACGGCACCAACGGCATAAAAGAGGTAAGCGAGAGGCTCGAGGTCATAAAAGGCGATGTCACAGAAAAGTCGCTCGGTATCAGCTCAAAGAAGATAAAAGAGCTCCAGAAAAAAATAGATACCATATATCACTGCGCGGCGCTGTGCGAGTTTGAGATACCGCTTGGCCGTATAAGAAAGATAAACGTGACAGGCACTCAGAACATGTTGGAATTTGCGATGAAATGCAGGCAGGACGGGTCGTTCAACTCCTTTCACCATGTCTCTACGGTCGCGATCATGGGTAAATCCGGCGGCGTCTTTTACGAGAACGAGCTGGATAAGAACCAGAGATTCAACAATACATACGAGCAGAGCAAGTTCGAGGCAGAGAAGCTGGTAAATAGATACAGGGAAAAGGGCCTGTCTGTATCTGTCTACAGGCCGAGCATAATCACCGGTGATTCTACGACCGGCGAGGTGTCGAATTTCCAGATGCTTTACCAGCCGCTCCATATCATATCGCTTGAGATCTTCAACAAGATCCCGGCCAATAAAGAGATGGATTACAATCTGGTGCCGGTGGATTATGTTGCCAGGGCAATAAGCCTGATATCGTCGGTAAGCGACAACAACAAAAACTACCACCTCACGAATCCGAACACCATCACCCTGGATTTTCTGCTGGACGTGGCAAGTTCGTATTTCGGATTCAAGAAGCCTAAGATAATGATCTCAAAGGAGTTTAATTTCAAGACGCTCAAGGGCTTCAGGAGAAAGGTGCTTAATCCGTATCTCCCGTACCTGAATCACGAGAAGGTGGTCTTTGACACGAGAAATTTTGACAAAGCGATTTCCGGCAAAGGGTTTTCATGGCCCGCGGTGGACAAGGATCTGCTCCTGAGGCTATTCGGGTATTGTGCGGATGTTAACTATATAACGAGGCATAACTGGAAATGAAGATAGCGTTAATATCGCCAAAAGGTAATTTTTTAAGCCAAGATGCAGAATTTATAAGATTCTGGAAAAGCTCAAAGGAGTTAATGACTTATAGAGATTATTGGTCTGGTTTTAGCTCTGGTTTGCTAATCTTGGCTTCATTGACCCCGGAAACTTTTGATATTGCATTGATAGACGAAAATATTGAGAGTATCAATTTTGATAAAGATTACAATATAGTTGCTATCTCAATAATGACTCAGCAAGCTCCGAGAGCATATCAAATAGCAGATGAATTTAGACGGAGGAAAGCAATGGTTGTGGTTGGAGGAATACATCCAACGGTAATGCCAGACGAGGCTAAGAAACATGCTGATGTTGTTTTTATAGGTGAAAGTG
>CAZBAQ010000210.1:0-1806 GCA_964489855.1 uncultured Planctomycetia bacterium
AAAAATATAGACGAGCTTACAATAGATGCGTTGTGGTTTAATGAAGGATCAGGTGAGTGGAAGATTCTATCTGACGTCCTGGTTTTTCCAAAAGAAAATTTAGTCACAGCAAAGACTAACCATTTTAGTATTTTTGGAATCGCGGGCCTTCAGATAGATAGTGGTGGTGATTTTTTTGGAGATAATGGCGGCGCTGGCAGCGCTGGTTGCTTCATTGCCACAGCTGCGTATGGTACGCCGTTAGCTGAAGAAGTAAGAGTGTTATGTGAATTAAGAGATAGACATTTGTTAAGATCAAGATACGGCAGGATTCTTGTCAGTTGGTATTATTATCTTAGTCCGCCATTAGCATATTATATAAAAGAGAACACTTTTCTCAAGACCCTCACTAAATATCATCTTAAATTCCTTGTAAAACTCACCCGATCTGTATTATAATTAACTTAACTTGTGGTCGAGGCGAATGTGGTCGAGGCGAAACCTCGACCAAGCGTGGTCGAGGTTTCGCCTCGACCACTCGACCAAGAGATATGATTGAGCTACGAATTAAGATAGAGGATGCGGGGAAGAGGATCGATAATGTGACGACGAAGTATGCGTGCGCCCTGCGGCCGGAGCTGGAGATTTCAAGGGTAATGGTGCAGAAGATGATAGAGAAGGCCGAGGTTTTGATGAATGGCAGGTCAGTGAAGGCAGGGTATAAGGTAAAACCGGAGGACAAAATCGAGATAGATCTGAAGAAGCTGGAGAACGAGGTTTTTATAGATCACGACAGAAAGATTCCAAGGGCAGAAAAAGTAGCGCTGGATATTATATACGAGGATGATGATATCCTGGTCGTGAATAAGCCAGCCGGCATGGTCGTGCATCCTGCGTGCGGGAATTATTCAGGCACGCTCGTGAACGCGCTTTTAGACTACCCTGGATTTTTGACAGAGTTTAACAGGCCGAAGGATATCCCTCGGCTCCGCTCGGGACAGGCAAAAGATGATAAACATGTGCTGAGGCCAGGTATCGTGCACCGGCTGGACAAGGACACATCAGGCATAATGCTGGTTGCCAAGAATGGCGTAGCGCTCAGAAAGCTTTCCAAGCAACTTAAGAACAGGACTATTGTAAAAAAATACATAGCTATTGTGAAGGGCATAGTTGATCTGGATGAAGGGGCAATAAAGGCGCCTATTGGACATGACAAGAAAGACAGAAGAAGAATGACAATAGATGAAGGGGAGGGCAAAGAGGCGATTACGTATTATAAAGTCATCAAAAGGAATAAAGGGAAGAATTTTAGCGTGCTGGAAGTAAGGCCAAAGACCGGACGCACGCATCAGATCCGCGTCCACCTGGCGCACATCGGCCACCCGGTTTTAGGCGACGCGCTCTATAATGGACCAAAGGTTGAAGGGCTGTCGAGACAGGCGCTCCACGCCCACTCGATCAGTTTTACACATCCCGCCAAAGGCACACCCATGGAGCTTACTGTAGAACCTCCCGAAGATATTAAAAACAAGTTATAGGGCTAGGGCAAAACAGATGGCGCGGTTTATACGGGCTATTTTTTCAGGTTTGAGTGTGCAGATGTATTGCTTTATATGGCGTTTGGGAAAGGTGTAGATACTGTCAAGATTCACCACGCTAGTTTTAGCTAATCCATCCTCTTTGCTTAAAATAACCTCAACCGGAATATTTCGTATAGTTGTACTTACCGAAGCAAAGGTAATATGACTTCTAAAGCTACAAGCCTCATTACGTGATAGTAAAACAACAGGCCTTCGTCCTATGGGTAGTGGCAGATCTGCCCACCAA
>CAZBAQ010000211.1:0-1795 GCA_964489855.1 uncultured Planctomycetia bacterium
CAAGCATCCTGCCAAGGACCATGCCCTTTATTTTCCTTAATTTTCCGGCCAGTTTAAAATGCATCAGATAATGGTCTATGGTCTCCAGGTCTTCTCCCACGTCCTCGAGAAAAAGTATCTTATTGTCCATGTCTATATCGTAAGGCGTGCCTATGGCGTTTACTAAAAGAGACATGTTTCCGCCTACAAGGATACCGCTTCCCCTGCCAGACCTTATGGTTTTTATCGTCGCAAATCTTTCTTCTCTAGGCGTAGCAGGATCTGTGATAGCCTTCAGCAGATGATGCAGCGTAACGCTGTTCATGTTTTCGTGTATCTCCCCTGCCACGACAGGGCCGTGAAAAACGACCATCCTCCCTACCTTATAAAGATAGGAAAGGAGGATGGTTATATCGCTATAGCCGATAAATATCTTCGGGTTTCTTCTTATGATATGCTTGTTCAGGTACGGGATGGTCCTTATGGAGCCGTATCCTGCCTTGGCGCAAAATATCGCCTTGACGGATCTATCCGCGAACATGCGGTTTATCTGCCCTGCCCTTTCCCTGTCATAGCCGGCCATTGACCAATACCTTGAGAAAATAGAACGCTCAAACTTTACCCTGAAGCCCAGCGCCCTAAGCTTATTTACGCCCTGTCTGAACTTATGCTTGTCAAAGCTCCACGCGGGCGCGACTATCCCGATAGTATCGCCTTTATTCAGGCGCATGGGTTTTCTTGGATTATATGCTCTCATCTTCTATATTCGCTTTGGCAAGCCATATGGTGCGGTTTATACTGATGGCCAGGCCTTTCTGCGACCTCCACGCTATTTCCACGATCCTCTCAGCCACGTGCTCTATCACTTCCGCGACAGGCCCTCTGCCGATTTTTTCGGAACGCACGCAGAGCTCGGGTTGATCATTTACATAATCTATGACTAGAAATCTCCTGTCCTTGCCCTTGCCTGTGACAGCGATCTCTGTCGTGAAAAAATCCATGTCTGTTATGCGGGCTATCTCGGACGTTATCCTCGCGAGAGGCAGGAGCTTATGGTTGTACATCTCCCTGAGCGTGACATGCCAGTACCCGCCGTTTTCAGTATTCCACCAGCACGGTATTATCTCGCCGAACAGAAAATACACCCTGAACCAGCCCTGTCTTTCCCCGAGTGATGCCGGCTCTATCTTTTCCTGCAGTAAAAAGTTGTCGCCCCTGTTAAAATGTCTTGCCTGCGCTATGTCATTGATGGTGTCTGTCGCGTTCTTGACCACGCCTTTTTGCCCAAATCCTGAGGCCGGTTTTATAATAAACGGCGCCCCAAGTTTTTTTATCTCTTCTTTTGTCAGCGTAAAATCATCCGGCTCCCAATTGCGCACCACTATCGTATAAGGCACAGGTATCTTTGCCCTGGCCAGGTCATAGTGGGCGACTGATTTGTTGGACGCCTGCCTGGCGTCATCAGGATCGCACACCACCCAGCCCTCAATATCCTTTACAGCGTAACAGAGCCGGGCGAACGGGTCGTTTTTATCGTCGTAATTCGCCTCGTTATCCAGGAGAAATCTTATCTTAAGCCTTCCCTTTTCAAGGTCATCTATTACGCGCGATACATTATTGCCGGAGACCAGGAGAAACCTCATCTTTTTCAGGCCACACTCCCTCCTTACCCATTTGATAAACAGTTCTTTTGCCCCGCTGTTCCACGCCAACGCGAAATCATATGTCCTCATGACCCTATCGTCTCCACCGATTTTTTCTTTACAACCCTGATCCCATATCGTGAAAACGCGCTGTTGAGTATTGAGATCACAAG
>CAZBAQ010000212.1:0-1756 GCA_964489855.1 uncultured Planctomycetia bacterium
ACTATTCATTCTGGAAAAAGCCGAAAACATCATTAAGGCATTATACGTTCAAAGGCGAAAACGGCAATCCCCCGTCTTCGGAAACTCAGGAATCATATGATGATTGGATGACATTTGAGGAAACCTTTGAAACGCGTGAAGGCGAAGACTCCTTTATGCTGACGCTACGCAGCGGGGATGGCACCTTCTATATCAAGGAGATAAATATTGAGCATGTGCAATAACAGGCCGGATATCATTAAGGCAAGGGGAATATCCCCCTGTTGGGTTCCATTCGCTAATCATCGACGCTATTTATCTGCTTTATGCCCTCATTAGACAAAAAAGTAAATTGTTCCCCCCTGAGCAATCTAGCGAAAAGTTCAGTAACATTGGTCAGAAAATTTTAAAAATAATCCGCTCGCTATGCAGTAATTATAAATATCTCATTTTCTATCCTGACCTCCAGATTATGTATTGACATCTAATGTCTTAGACAATAATATTAACCTAACGGATTACGAATAAACTCAAATAGGCATCGAAAGCCTGTAGGGAGGGAAATATGAGTGAACGGCAGGGCAACAAAACAGGTAGCGGTCTCCAACAGAACGTGGCAGGGTTGTTATGCTACTTATTGGGGTGGGTCACCGGAATAATATTTTTAATAATAGAGAAGGAAGATAAATTTGTTCGCTTCCATGCAATTCAATCTATTGTTGTTTTTGGTGCCTACACAGTTCTTGCCATAATACTAAGCTTTATACCCTACATAGGTTGGATACTCGGCATGATATTAGGTATAGTTGCCTTTATCCTCTGGATAATACTCATGCTTAAGGCTTATCAGGGGCAAAAGTATAAGCTGCCTGTGGCTGGCAATATAGCTGAAAATCAGGTCAAATAAAAAAATAGAAACAGACTGCCTAAAGCGCTTATAGTTGCACGATTGCTTGATATGTTACCTGATAAGAGCAAGCAAAGAGGCCTGGGAAAATCCCCGGGCCTCTTTGCTTATCTACTGGACTGGTTTACACCAGCGCCATCTTATTGAGATACTTACTGATTGTGGTGTGGCTTCTACCGAGTGTCTTGGCTATCCTGCATCTGGATAGCCCCTTCTCCCAAAGGTGTCTTATCCGCTCCGCCTCGGTATCGCCGACGTGGTAATTGTAATCCTGTAAGAGTCTGGCTCTCTGCCTTGACAGGTAGCACTTATCCGCAGTATTCAGCTTCTCACCGTTGACCAGCAGTTCGCCTATCCGTTTTAACCTCTCTGGCAGGGCGTTAAGCATAGTTATGGTATTCAGCTCGGAATCGGTATCAGCGCTATGGGTGATATAGTGCCACCGTCGCCTGTCGGCTACTATCTCCCCCTTATCAACCACGTAGAGATGGGCTGTCATTCTCCGCTCCCTGTACTTCCGCTTCCAGTAGTCGGCAATCATACATCTGCCGACAAACCAGAGTGAGGCGGGCGTGATTTCACCGTTACGTTTATCGGATACTGTTTTGAGCTTGAGGATGATGTCCATCTCAATATCATCCCTATCTTCGGGCAAGACGTGGCGTCTCAGGGTATAGGCAATCCTGGCGAAGGCTTTATATCCGTCAAGCTGGTCTTGGCGGTCATAGAGCCAAGACATAACTACCCCCTTTCCCCACGCAAAAAGAAAGGGGACACTCCCACCCCCGCATCGGGGCAGGAATATCCCCTGAAATAGACAAAAAGAGGCGAGTTAACCTCGCCCCTCTTTGCGTTGGCTGTTTTGTGTGT
>CAZBAQ010000213.1:0-1697 GCA_964489855.1 uncultured Planctomycetia bacterium
CATTTATACATGCTGGATATATTCCTTTCCTCTACCATTTCAAACGAGGATAGAAGGTCCTTAAGGCTGTCTTCTGCTGAGACCCTGCGCTTTGAAAGCTTATCGATCCTCTCCTTTAGATATTCTGCTTCTTTAGATAAAACATCGGTCTCTTTTGAAAGCCTTGTCCTTTCGCTAAGGGCCTCCTTGAGTTTCTGTTTTGTTTCGGCTCTATCCTGCTGAAAATATTCCAAGAGTTCTTCTTTTTCCCTGAGCTGGGCTTCTAATCTTTCCAGCTCGGTAAGCTTTCCTTCGTATTCCCTGATCTTTTCCTTGTTCTCCAAAAGCTTGGCTTCTTTTTCTACGCGCTCGCTGTCAAAATCCAGGATATCCTTTTCAAGTCTTGATTTTTTACCGGAAAGCTGGACGAGTTCCTGCACCAATCTTTTGTTTTCCAGTGTCAATCTCAATTGGGACGAATAGAAATATCCGACCCCTAGCATAAGAAATAGTATCAATACTGCTGCTATCTTAGGGATAAGCTTTATGCGCCTCGCGTACGAATAGACCCTGTTTCTTTCTTTTGGATCTATTTGTAAAAATGAAAGGCCTATTACATATTTATTTGGATAGCCTGACTTTTCCTTCTTGTGCCATGTGATATTTGCCACAGCCTTTGTGTCTTTATGGCTCATTGGTATATGAAGCCGCAGGTCCAGCCTGGCATTGGCCTCTCTTAAAAAATGCTCAAACCCCTCCTCTACGTGGTTGACCTCTAAACAGATCCCTCCTTTTCCAATGTCTCGGGTAAAGCCCTGCTTTATGTCGCTTATTGAACCGCCTGTCTGCGGATCCAGAAACTGGAACTCCACAGGAAATACAGCATCCAGCCTTATATAGCTCCTGCGCTCGACTTGAGGATTTTCTTTACGTTTTTCAGTCATGATAAAATCTTATCAGCAACAGCCGTCAAATGCAACAAAATTCCTATGGTTTGGGGCGAAGGAAAAAGTAGGCAGAGAAACAGGCGATGACTATTAGAGAAAAAAAGATACGATTTGGCAGGGGTCTCGATGTCAAGCTTTCTGCTTGCGCTGGCGTTTTTTCAACAGTGGACAACGCAAGGTGTTTTACTGGGCGCGGGGATTCGACATCTAAAGGTGCTGATTCATATACGAATGGCCGAAGCGTATTTTCACGCTCATCTCTTAAAGGAGAGATATCTTTCATCAAGGCCTGTTTTTCTCTTTCAATTTCAGCTATCGCTTCTTCAATCTCAGGGGGAAGCGCATCTTCTCTTTTAGTCTCTCCCATATCTTCAAAAGGCCTAAGGCCATACGCTGACGCGCCAAACAATAAAAAGCACAGAATAAAAATTAAAAAAAGTCTTATTCCCACCATCTAATGATCTCCACTTTTTTAGAAACAGGTAAATTCACGTCTATGATCCTGTTCTGACCCGTCGTGTATCTAGAATTTACCCTCTCATCATAATTTATGGTAAGCGTATTGCGATACACAATAGCCTCATCTTTAGAGATTATCGAACCATTTACCACTACGCCATTACCTGTCCTGCCGGCAAACGCATGATTCGTGTAGAATATACCATCCAGGCGATTGACTCCGTTATCAGCTATATCACCAAAATCAGACACGCCTGCCGGACAATTCGCGAATTCTGTTACCGGCACCTGCGTCTGGACATCCGACCAGTC
>CAZBAQ010000214.1:0-1695 GCA_964489855.1 uncultured Planctomycetia bacterium
CTTCAGGAACTCATCAGGATGCCTATTTACGCGCATTAGGTCCACCTGTGAGCAGTCAGCGACCGTTCCATCGATATCAATGGCTATGGTCAGCTTTTTGCCTGGATAAAGCGCATTGAGACCCTTAATTTTACGCATAATATGGCTTTTCATTTTGTAGACTATCGTCTGTAGTGTTTTAGTCTACATGACTGTATTATAACTCAATGATGGACAAAGGCAAGGTTAATAGATTTAGGGAAGAGTTTGGCATTGCGGTAAGAAGAAAACGCCATAAATTGAACTTATCGCAGGAAGATTTTGCAGATAAAGCCGACATCCACCGCACCTACGTCAGCTCGATTGAGCTTGGGAAAGTAGACGTAGGAGTAGGTACTGCCTATAAAGTAGCTGCTGCTTTAGACCTACCATTGAGCAGCCTAATAAAAGAAGCGGAAAGGAGCGCCTAGCCTCTTCCCGCTTCGCAGTAAACTTAATTAACAATCATCCGGATCTGGCACAAAGCGATCCTTCTTTTTATCCTTCTTGTATACGTGTGGGAACATCTCTGGCCTTAAATCAGGCACGCCGCCCAGAACCGGACTTTTCGGCGAGTTAATCTTTATACACGATACTCCGCTTTTCCCAGGCGGTGGATTCTGTATATGGCGTACCAACATTTCCAGCGCATCCGGACCATCGTCATATTTCTCCATAGGAAATAGGGTCAACTGCTGAATAAGCAAAGTATGTCTTCTATCAAACTGCAATATACCTGCGCGCGTAACGCTTTGCAAAGATTGAATCCGCTCTACTTTATGTGAACTATTTTTGACTTCCACAATATTTAGGTAGATACCGGCATTACTCAGCCTCTCTCGCAACTGATCTGCCATTATTTGCTGGAAGCCATTTGTTTCTACAACAAGCATGGATAAATTATATTTTTGAGCGAAAGCAACGATATCATTAATTGTTTCATCAACCGATCTTCTGCGAATATCAGCCTCTATGACATATAAAGTACCGGTCTTATTATCTCTAGCTACGACAATGATCGCCGAATAGTCTCCCTTACCCGTAGATGGATCGCAAGAGCAATAGTATGTAAGATTCTGGAGCGTTTTCTGCAGTTCTTCGCTATTTTTATACTGCTCGGTCCAAAACCGCAGTTCTTCGAGTTTAAAGATTTGTGTTTTACGATCCATCGGCTTATTCTGCCGTTCACTAGAAAAAATGAGCGGATTTACATCTTGTTCACATTTTAACTGATAGATATCCCATCTTTGAGGCCATATAGATTCTCCCCCTTTATCCATGGCCTCCTTATTTGCCATATAGAAGGCTTTTGCTGCCTCAGGACCTGCTTCTCCCTCGTAGTCGCCACGCCCATTTAAAATATTGCTCCACTGCTGCCAGAGTTCTGTATTTTCCGGTTCGGAAACAAGAGCGCTTATAATTTCCTTTCTCCAATCTGGGTTCTTTTCCTCATTTAATAATTCCCCAATAATACAGTATGGGTGGAAGAACGTTCCTAGCATAATAATGTTTGTCTTTGGCGAACCTAACATGCGTATGCTCCTATCAAACCAGTCTTTTACCTTTTCGATAGACTCTACCGAAGAATAAGCATCCCCCTTTTCAAGATCGTCACAGATTATCAAGTCAGGCCTGTGTTCCTTATAACGAAGTCCTCGGCAACTCTCCTCAACGCTA
>CAZBAQ010000215.1:0-1677 GCA_964489855.1 uncultured Planctomycetia bacterium
AAAATATTCTTTCGTTTCATGATAGCAAAAATATTAACCGATGTCAAAAACAAGAAGAGAATTGGATAAAGTATCAAAAGTTAGTGCACTGATTTATTGACACTATTGGGATAAGTCGATCCAGAAAAAGATCTCGGGATTTTCCAAATAGAATGTTATATCAGGAAGATATAGATCAATGTCAGAATTATTGCTTGACTGTAATTTTTACATTTCTGAAATCAGATAGTTTTATTTGGTGTAAACCTGTACGTATTTACGTGCGGATTTCGGTTGACTCGGCTAAACCCTGCACCTGCTCTTCCACAGCGGCGACGCGCTACCAGAAGCGCATCTCCGGTCAGTTGATGGACTGGATCGATATCCATATGCAGATGTCCAGGGTGGAATATCATAAACTGCACGACATACGCAATGGGGATTCTTTGGTTGAGGTGCGTATGCGGATCAAAGCCGCGCACCAGCTGCAGCTCACTGCCCGGGCGTATCACCGCGTGTTGAAATTGAGTCGGACGATCGCGGATTTGGTGGGGGCGGAGGCGATCACCCAGGCTCACCTGGCGGAGGCACTGCAGTACCGGGCGAAGATCGATAGGTTCTAAACGGATCGGGAAGGTGTTTTGAAATTGAGCGTCACTCATTCACGGAGGGTAAGCGATCCCTATCAGTTGTGGTTCTTGTATACTACAAATACTATGAAAAGTCTCTCGAAACTAAGAGTGAGGGTCGAACTAAAATCTCTAAAGATAGCTTACTATTTCCAGGTGATCCGGTCTCAAAATTGAATTCAGCTGTTTGTGTAAATTTCAGACCCTTAGCGAGCCACGAAACCCCCTGGCGCTGTAGTAAGAGGGCGCACCGTTGTGATACACAAAGACAGTGTCGTAGCGGCGATCACAAAAGAGGGCGCCGCCGAGTTTTCTAATATCAGAAGGTGTTTTCACCCAGCTCTGCGTCTTCGTATCGAAATCTCCAAATTTCTGCAACTCTCGATATTGTTCTTCCGTTAAAAGCTCAATGCCCATGGCAGCTGCCATATCAATAGCGTTATTTTCTGGTTTAAATTCTTTCCTTGACTCCAGCGCTTCACGGTCATAACAAACATTTCTGCGGCCTTTAGGACTTTCCGCTGAACAATCATAAAAAATGTATTCGCCCGTCTTTTTATCATGGTCGACAACATCCGGTTCACCGCCGGTTCTTTCCATTTCATTGAGTGACCACAGTTTTTCCCCCGCCTTGGCGGGGTCCAGCTTTGCTTGTACTTTAGCCCATTCAAGACCTTTATGGCGGTTCATATTTTTCTCAAAACGGGCTTTCAATGCGTTGAGTAGTTCTTCACGTTGTACTGATGACAACTCTTTTTTATTGCTATTGATGTTGTTCATATTTTTATATTATCTCTGTTGATAGATGTGTCAAACGTATAATTACCGAATTTTATTTCAAAAGCTCACTGGCCGATACTTCAAGCACATCGACCAACTTACCTATTATTGCAAGGGGATTCATTCTATCTATTCATTTATTGATCCTCTGCAATAAAGTGAGTTTGCATCTGCCTGTAATTTCTTTTTCTTCTTTGGTTCTGGCTCGGGTAATTCAACCAGAGAGTTTCCTTTAGCATTCAAAGCTTCAATTTGTATAAAAATTTTAACAAGTCTTTTTTGATTATTA
>CAZBAQ010000216.1:0-1675 GCA_964489855.1 uncultured Planctomycetia bacterium
ATTGGAAAAAGACATACTCAAGAAACTAAATAAACTGAGGATCGGGCCAATGGGTGTAGGCGGTAAGACCACGGCGCTGGGCGTTAGCATTTTAACATACCCTACGCATATTGCAGGGTTGCCGGTTGCGGTGAATATCAGCTGTCACGCTACAAGGGACGCGAGAATAACTATTTAATTTGCAACTGTGTTCAAGGCTAAGCCTTGAACACTTAGCCTTGGACACAGCTATGAAAAGAATATATTTACCTTTAACAAAAGATATAATAAAGACGCTAAAGCCAGGACATGAGGTTTTGCTGAACGGGCCTGTTCTGACTGGCCGCGACGCAGCTCATAAAAGACTGGTTGAGGCATTAAGGGCTGGCGGGAGGTTGCCCGTCTCTATTAAAGGTGAGACAATATATTACACAGGACCTACGCCTGCAAGAATAGGCCAGGTTATTGGCTCCTGCGGACCGACAACAAGCGCCAGGATGGACCCTTTTACACCAGTTTTATTGAGGCACGGGCTTCTTGGCATGATAGGAAAAGGCGAGAGGTCAAAGGAAGTGACTCGCGCTATTAAAAAGAGTGACGCGGTTTATTTTACAACAATCGGAGGCGCAGGCGCGTATTTATCAGAAAAGGTCGAATCAAGCAAGGTCGTAGCTTATAAGGATTTAGGCGCAGAGGCAATTCGTCGACTTATACTAAAAGATTTTCCAACAATCGTTGCTATTAAATAAGGAGGAACAAATGAGGGGCGATGGTAGGGAATTGGATCAGATGAGAAAAATAACTATAAAGAAGAATATGATGAAATTCGCAGAAGGTTCGTGCATGATAGAGGTGGGCAACACAAAGGTCATCTGCACTGCTTCAGTGGAAGACAAGGTCCCGCCATTCTTGAGAAATACAGGCAAGGGCTGGGTAACGGCAGAATACGGCATGCTTCCGCGTTCATGCAATACCAGAATACGCAGGGAGGCATCAGCCGGTAAGCTAAGCGGACGCACGCAGGAAATCCAGCGCCTTATAGGGAGAAGCCTTCGCTCAGTAGTGGATCTCGAGAAGTTAGGCGAGAGGACAGTGTGGATCGATTGCGACGTGATACAGGGTGATGGCGGCACG
The DNA here is from genome assembly GCA_964489855.1 of uncultured Planctomycetia bacterium. Classification (GTDB taxonomy): domain Bacteria; phylum Omnitrophota; class Gorgyraeia; order Gorgyraeales; family Gorgyraeaceae; genus JAHIPS01. Next base: position 1,114 of record CAZBAQ010000216.1, read on the forward strand.
CGCACAGCGAGTATCACAGGGAGTTTTATCGCATTAATAGAAGCGCTGGTCACGTTAAAAAAGAAGGGCGTGATAAAGGAGATACCTGTAAGGGATTATGTTGCTGCTGTCAGCGTGGGTATTATAGACGGCAGATTGTGTCTGGATCTGGATTACGAGGAAGATTCAAAGGCAGACGTGGACATGAATGTGGTCATGACAGGGAACGGGAGGATCGTCGAGGTGCAGGGCACAGCAGAAAAGATCCCTTTTTCCAAAAAAGACCTTGATAGAATGATCCATGTCACTGAAAAGGGTATTAAGGAAATCGTCGCCACGCAACGCAAGATCCTGAAGATAAAACTCTAATGGACGTTGTTCTTGCCACCAGAAATCAGGATAAGCTCAAAGAGATAAAGACGCTTCTAAAAGGCCTGCCAGTAAAGGTCACATCTTTAAATAATTTTAAAGGCGCGTCAAAGGTCAGGGAAAACGGGAAGACCCTCGAGGCCAATGCAAAGAAAAAGGCAGTCCAGACATCCCGCTTTTTAAAAAGACTTGTAGTCGCTGATGATTCTGGTCT
>CAZBAQ010000217.1:0-1664 GCA_964489855.1 uncultured Planctomycetia bacterium
GCCCATATTAATCTGGGCCTGACAACTAAGGATAATTTTTTTCTTGTCATCTCCCGCTCCTTTTTATCGCTAACCTTACCTACCTGTTTTCTTTAGGACGGAGATCCTGCCCAGATCCACGCTCTCTCCGCGTCTCTTGTTATTATTATTGGTATCATCCAGCTTCAAGTTCAAATCCTGTACAGCCAATTCAAACTGGTCAACGTCTTCCTTAAGATTTTCCACCATCCTCGTGAGCTTATCCACCTTCATCTCTTCTATTGTGCCTTTTATCTCCGAGACAACAGTATTGTACCCCTCTTTCCATTCCTGAATATCTTCGTTCATTGATTCTATCCTGGATAAGACCTTTTTCCGCTCCACGCTGTTCTCGTCTATAGAGTCCTCGAAATTAGAATAGAGCTCCTTCAAATTGGTTTCCAGCTCGGAAAATTTATCCAGCGTCAACCGCGTATGTTCATCAAAATAGGCTGTCTTTTGCTTATAATCCTGATAAATAAAATATCCAGCGCCATAGCCAGCGGCGATCGAGATCAATATAATGACTATTAATAGCGTGATTACGTTCTTTGCGTCTTTCATTATCCACCTCTTAGCTGTATATATCCATATTATAATGCGTTACAGATTATAATTCAAGACGTTTTCTTCCTGAACATTCGGGCGATTTTTTCTTCCACTTTAGGATGGAGCAGCACGATTAAAAGACCGCCTATGATATTGCCGATAGTCACAGGTACGAGATTGTTGAAAATAGTCGGGAAGCCGGAAATAAACTCACCTCCTGCCATCAGTCCTGCCGGCAGGAAAAACATGTTAGCGACCGAGTGCTCGTATCCCGAGGCCACAAAGGTCATGATGGGGAAATAAATACCAAATATCTTGCCCATGATCGTCTTGGAAGAAATACTCATTATAACAGCCAGGCATACGAGCATATTGCAAAGGATGCCGCGGTATACCGCCTCGGTAAAACCCAGCTCGAGTTTTCTGTCGGCTATCGCGATCGCTGCCGCGCCCATAGACGTGACGCTGCCATCGCGCACCAAGAGACCTGATGCATAGACTAAAGACGCTATGATCACGGCGCCCAGGAAATTGCCAAAATAAACGACGAGCCAGTTCCGCAGCACCTTTATCAGGGAATACCTGCGATAGATAAAACCTATGGTCATCAGGATATTTCCTGTGAAAAGTTCTGAGCCTAGTATCAATACGAGCATCAGGCCTACGCTAAAAACGCTTCCTGAAAGAAACCTTGCCATGCCAGGATCCATGGTGCCGCCGCTCAAAACAGCTGTGGCTGCATTGGCGCCAAAGGCAATATATATGCCTGCCAATACCCCGAAGATAAAAAGCTCGAACATTGTCTCGTTTGCCTTTTTTTCACCGATATTACTTATTTTCTTCGACATCTCAAAAGGAGTCAAAAAAAGACTATTCATTTCCTTCTCCTTGCTCGCTTATCTGATCCCATACTACTCACTTCGTTCGGGTGAGGAGCCAGGCCATGTTCTGGCCAAGGACCTTCATGGTCTCCACGCCTTCCCTATCTTTTTCAACCTCGCCTGACTCGCGGCCCATGCCGAGATTCCAGTAAATAGAGCCGGGTACGATCATCTGGCTGATCAGGAAAAAATGATTTATGGTGTCAAAGACATGTA
>CAZBAQ010000218.1:0-1664 GCA_964489855.1 uncultured Planctomycetia bacterium
AATGACCCCCTTTGTCTATAATAACCTTATTTACCTTTTATGTTCTTTGTGCCAAATAGGACAAGATGTCAAGGGGGACTTTTTCCTTAATGAGCCTTATTTTCTCTCAATTTCAGTTCCCTCTCTTTAAGGTGTGGATACTTTTTGAATATTACAGAGCAAGCTATGTTGATTAGATCTCCCAGGCTTAGCCAGTTAGTTTTCTTTGCCTTCCTTATAACCATACCCTCTAAATCGGATAAATCACTTTCAGTAATCCATATATCAAAAAATGTTATCCCGCAATAACCTTGACCCATGCTAAATACTACTGTTAAATCGCCACCATCACAGAATGCTGTTAGCTTATATTTTAGATGGTTCAGTCTATTCTTGACCCTGTATTTTTTAGCGTGGCCATTCATACTATGCCCTGGAGTAGTCCACTTCCTGGAGATAATATTTCCACCTCTCCAAACCTACAAGCTCTTTGTGCCAGACACTTATTTTATGACGCACATATAGTGTTATCTTCTCTATAACACCCATAAGCTTTTCCAAATCAGGAAGCCCTATTTTAAAAACATATCCCTCACCTTTGATATATATGCCTTTGAATTGCTTTATGATCTTGCGGTAGGGAATTTTCACGATTCCCTCAATGGTTCTACCGGCAGCAACGATCTTGAGCTTTGACTTTTGACCGCAGGCCTTGAGCCTGTCTCTATAGGTTTTTTCCTTTACTTCCCTTATCTCCCCTGTCTCTGTATTTACAAATTCTTTTACATTACCCTTAGAGATTAGCTCTACCCACTTTGAAGGCGCAGTAGTTGCCACTTCATTAAATATTGTAAGATTCTTTAGTCTCTCTACAGCATCAACAGCGTGATAATCTAAGGCATCCTTTGCTTGCGTGTCTCCCGATCTTGACCCACCAGACCGATATATTTTTATATCTCCTCGATCTAACGCCCACTTAGGCAGGCTTGTTTGATGTTCTTTCTCTTTACCGAAATATCCATGTTTTTTTAAATCTCCGATCATATGGCGCCAGTGATTAAGTGATTTAAAGGGCAGCTCTTTAATGATTCTACCACAAGGCCAGTAGTAATGTATAAAGGGCTCGCCTATCATTCCTTTTGCGCCCTCGGACTCCACCTCTATCAATACATGATAATGAGGCCAGCCGTCTTTATGCCACTCAAGGAAATACCGGTATTTTCTGATCTTGACAGGGTGATACTTCCAAACCCACTTTTTACCACTCTTGATCTTCTTTCCTCTTCTCAGGTTTCTGATAAAGTTAGCTACCAGCTTGTGATCTTGTGTATGTTCCCAGGCATCTTGACCGTCTTTGAAGGCTTTTCGATCATAAGTCAGGATTACATGCCTCGTTTTTTTTGAGTTAAATTTAAGGAGCTTCTCAACTTCTCCAGGAGTCCAGCCTTTTTGAGCGCATTTTTCACACCAAATAAGACCGCAGGCGCACTTTTGAACCCTTGCATACATATCGAAATTCATGTCGCTACGATTGGCCTTCATTTTTGCAAGGATAGGAAGATCACTATTAACAGCCGCCTCTTGCATCAATCCACCCCCCAAAAATAGCATGTTATCCTAGATAAGATCACGCCCAGGGCATCAGTGATCACCTTTGAGATATGGACAGGTCTTTTAGTTTTATT
>CAZBAQ010000219.1:0-1655 GCA_964489855.1 uncultured Planctomycetia bacterium
ATCAAGAAATTCGCAACATACATCGGGTTTCGTACATGATTATAAAACCCTTCTTTGACAAGGTCATCAGCAAAAACCTGCCCGTTTCTACCGCCTCTTTTAATGTAGGCGAACCCTATTACGAGAAAGCGGATTGCCTGTCCAGCCAGGGCAATCGTAATCCCCAGCGCCACTATAATATTATCTAACGTCCTGCTTCCCAAGAAGTAAGATGGTTTTATGAATAAAAATAAAAATACGACAAGCGCAGGGAATAAAAAATTACGAAAACGAAAAAAGAAACTTCCGCTTTTTATAAGAAATTTACGGAGTATCATTTCCTCAAACTTTCATTTTATGGCCAGCATACCGCAAAAGTTGTACCATTTAAAAAACACATCGCATTCCTTGAAACCGCTCTCGAGGAGTAATGTCCGGTTTTCTTCAGGGCGGTATGGGACCAAAACATTCTCCAGCGCTTCCCTCTTCTGGGCAATTTCCAATTCGCTGTAACCCTGGCGTTTTTTAAAATTATAGTAATATTCGATAAATAATCTGTTAAGGATGGAGTCAATGCTCAATACCTTCTCTACTAAAATAAGACACCCTCTGTTGTTAATGCCCTGGGCAATGCTCTCAAGAACTCGTTTTCGGTATAATGGACGGATAAATTGAAGCGCCAGATTCACAATAACTACAGAGGCATTTGTTACCGGAATTTCTTCATTTAAATCCATGTGGATGAGGTCGTATCTCCTGGACATTCCATATTGCTTAAGCTTCTGTTTTGCTTTATTCAGCATGTCCTCAGAGTAGTCAATACCAATAAAACTTACATCCTGAGAAACCAACTTATCGATGAATAAGAATGTATTGCCGGTTGAACAGCCCAAGTCATAAATATTAGTTCCCTCTTCTGCAAAATCAGAGGACATCTCTCCTATCATCCGCTGTATTTCCTCGTAGAATGGGACGGAGCGATTAAGCATATCGTCAAAGACCTTTGCGGTTTCCTTTTTAAAGTTAAAATCTGAAATCACACTCTTTTTTGCCTTAAAAATTCTATCTTTACTCATAAATATACTGCTCCCCTTCTGGGATTAGAGAGATTTATGTGGCTGGGACGTGTGGATTCGAACCACAATAACGAGATCCAAATTCTCGCGTCCTACCATTGGACGACGTCCCAAATACAATTTACTGTCTGGGTCTTGCCTTCTCGGCCTCGTATGCCTCTAAGACCTTTCTCTGTATGATCTCCCTGCACTCTACGGTTATCGGGTGCGCAATATCCTTGTGCTCTGACTGCCGCGCGTCATGCTCTGCTTCTGGCGTTGCAGGCTGCGCGGATCTCGGAGGTATGCTAGTCCCGCACTCGTTGCAGAATTTGCTCCTGACCTCGTTTTTGTGATTACATCTCGGGCAAGAATCTTTCATCTTGCGCGACGGCATTGCCACAAAAAGTCCGGTTTTCCCCTCTATAACCTTTATGTTGCGCACCACGAACGAATTATCAATGGTTATAGTAGCGTAAGCGCGTAGCTTGCTATTGACCCCTTCTTTTGGAAATATCCTAACTTCGGTTATCTCCATAGATGCCTCCTTTGTAAGTCGCTGCCAAAAATATATCGATGCCTCGTTCCTTCGGTATCCTCTTTAAGGCATCGCTCGCATCC
>CAZBAQ010000220.1:0-1640 GCA_964489855.1 uncultured Planctomycetia bacterium
AGTTTTCCAGCGCGTCAAGGATGGCGGCGAACTACCTGAATGAACAGGACGCGCAATATAAGGACATGTATTCGGAGACATATTTTAATTTAAAAAAGTATGTGAATAAATACAGGAATCTCATAACCTCGGACAAAGAACTCTCTCTTATAAAACAGATAGAAAGCGGCCTGGATAGGTTCAATACCGTGTTATTGGCTGTCATTGACGCCCAGGATAAAATAGTGAGGGAGAGGGGCTGGACCCTGGTAAAACTGGAAGATGTCCTCAAGGCCCAGCTGGACAAGGCCGTAACCAAAGAGTTATTACAGATAGAGGATAACAAGAGGTCCCTTAAAAACCAGATGGCCGTGATAAACACCACGATATTCGTGATAATAGGCGTCGTGGCGCTTATAGCGGTATTCATTATTTTTTACACCACGAACTCCATCACCAACCCTATTCAGAAGCTTTACGAAGGCGCGGAGGTAATAGGAAGAGGGAACCTTGACCACAGGTTTGAGATAAAGACAGGGGATGAGATACAGGATCTGGCGGAAGGGTTTAACAAGATGGCAGGGGAACTTAAAGAGCTTTATACGAATCTGGAGAACAAGGTAAAGGAAAGGACGGCGCAGCTCGCGGAGGCAAACAACTTGCTGGGCTTAAAAAATAAAGAGCTGGATGATTTTACGTATATAGTGTCACATGATCTAAAAGAACCATTAAGGGGAGACAAGGCCTTTACCAAACTTTTAATGGAAGAATACTCGGGTAGGCTTGACGATGAGGGTAGGGCGTACCTTAAGACCATATCTGAGTCCAGCAGCCGCATGACAAATCTTATTGAGGACCTCCTGAACCTGTCCCGTATAGGCAGGATAAAAAATATAGAGCCTGACGTGGATTTGAACGCGCTGCTATTGGATGTAAAAAAGAACCTGCAATATTCCCTCGAAGAGAAAAAGGCGGACTTGAGGATAGCCGGCGATTTCCCGAAGGTAATGTGTGACAGGATACGCGTATCGGAAGTGTTCTCAAACCTTGTTTCCAATGCTATAAAGTACTCGAAAAAAGACGTAAGGCCCGTAATAGAACTTGGCTATTTGGACAGGGGAGATTCATATGAGTTTTTTGTGAAGGATAATGGCATAGGTATAGAGAAACAATATCACGACAAGGTCTTTCAGATATTCCAGCGCCTTCACGCCAAGGGTGAGTATGAGGGCACCGGGGCGGGTCTTACCATAGTTAAAAAGATAGTCGAGAACCACGGAGGGAAGATCTGGCTGGATTCAGAGGCCGGTAAGGGTACTACATTTTACTTTACCCTGCCCAAGAAAAACGCGAAAGAGACGAATATATGAGTAGTAGTAGGCCATTTAAACCTGGCCTACAAATGTGGATAACTTAAGAAAGGCATGGCCATATGGCAAAAGAGAAACTTAAGGTTTTGCTGGTCGAGGATAATCCCACGGACGCGTTGATAGTTAAAAAGAAGCTCCAGCGGGATAATTCATTTGATTATGATATTACGCATGTCGTGTCAGGAGAAGATGGCATAGTTACTTTAGAGAAAGGCGCGTTCGATATCGCTTTGCTGGATTACAACCTCCAAAGAAAAGCGGGCTTGAGACATTGCGGGAAATTATGAAAAA
>CAZBAQ010000221.1:0-1380 GCA_964489855.1 uncultured Planctomycetia bacterium
TTACCATATTGTAGGGATGCATCACGTAAGAACGGATTTGGCTTCCCCACTCGATCTTTTTCTTCTCTGCCCCATATTGCTTCAATAGCTGCTGTTCTTTTCTTTCTCTTTCCAGCCCGTATATTCGTGCCTTTAATATCTTTAAGGCAGTTTGTTTATTTTGATATTGCGAACGCTCGTTCTGGCATTGCGCCACCAGGCCGCTGGGTATATGCGTAATTCTCACCGCCGAGTCAGTAGTATTCACGCTTTGGCCGCCCGCACCTTTAGAACGGTATACATCAATCCTGAGATCCTTCTCATCTAATTTTGCATCTATATCTTCTTCGACCTCCGGGATTACATCCACCGAGGCAAAAGAGGTATGCCGGCGCTTATTTGCATCAAAGGGAGAGATACGCACCAAACGATGCACTCCACGCTCGGCCTTGAGGTATCCATAGGCATATTCCCCCTCAACCAGAAACGTCACATTTTTTACCCCTGCTTCTTCACCGTAAAGAATATCTATGGTCTTGGTATTAAATCTGTGACTTTCTGCAAAACGGGTATACATACGCAGAAGCATCCCCGCCCAATCACATGATTCTGTACCGCCTGCTCCGGCATTTATGCTCAAAATAGCACTACTCTTATCAAACTCTCCTGCTAAAAGGGTTTTGAATTCCAGTTTATCAACTTCGCTTAAAAGAATATCGATATTCTTGGTCAAATCCGCAATTAAATCCTGGTCCTGGTCTTTTAAGATATCGATAAGTTCCTTTAACTCCTGATACTTTCTGAAAGCATTCTCCCATTGCTCAACGCCTGACTTCAGGCCTTTTAGTTGTTTTACTGTTCTGGTGGATTCCTCTGCATTATCCCAAAATCCGGCATTGGACATCTGAGAAGACAGACTATCTATCTGTTTCCTCTTGTTATCTATGTCAAAGATAACCTCTTAAGTTTTCTAGGTGGGCCTGTATGGATGAAAGTTTGGATTTGATCTCTTCTAACATGTCTTTCTCCTTTACCGGTTATGTTCTTTTGATTCCTTTGAGGGCCAAAATGAACTCATCTTTGTTATCCGAGAATTCAGCTGCTACCTCCTGGCTTATCTTTCCTGTCTGGACTAATTTTATAAGCGACTGTTGAAAAGATTGCATATCAAATACTGCTCCGTCTTCGATGAATTGAGGCATCTCCCGGGTCTTACTTTCCCTGATCAGCCGGCTTATAGTAGGAGTAAGCAACATAACCTCATAAGCGGGTATGCGCCCTGGTTTATCCTTAAGCGGCGCCAATCTCAATGAGATAACCCCTTTTAATAAATAAGATAACTGTGTCCTTATCTGCTGGTGCTGATGGGGCGGGAAGAAATTAATAATCCTCTCTACGGTC
>CAZBAQ010000221.1:1390-1631 GCA_964489855.1 uncultured Planctomycetia bacterium
TACCCCGGTTTCAGCCACGGTCAGGGCTGCGGACATAGTTTCATAATCCCGGATATTCCCTATAAAGATAACGTCCGGGCTCTGCAAGGTAAACGCGCGCAGGGCAGCAGCATAAGAGGCAACATCCAGACCCAATTCTCTCTGGTTAATAATAGAATTGTTATCTTTAAAGGTAAATTCGATGGGTTCCTCTACAGTTAAAATATGCTTGTTGCTGTTACTATTGATATACTCGATCATG
>CAZBAQ010000222.1:0-1629 GCA_964489855.1 uncultured Planctomycetia bacterium
AATTCTGATATTAAACAGGCCCTTAATCTTCCCCAAAATCTTACGGTAGCAATAATAACAGAAGACTATATCCACAAGAGGGCGCAATTAATAGGCGTCGATGGAGCTGATCCGGCAATACGAACCGAGATTGTAAAACAGTTATCCCTGGAAAGAAATCCGCTGAAGAAGTCCGAAAACATGGCCATCGCGACCGATGCTGTTGCCGAAAGCGAAGCTGAAATAGCTCAGGAAAAACTAAAACCTGTATTAGAGGAGAGGCTATCTATCTGCGTGCTTATCCGGCCGCAGGCAGGAAAAAGTGTATTTTCGCTTTCGCGCATCATTAATCACTGGCTGAAGGAAAAGGTGAAGTCATCCATAGGGATCATACCGCCTAAGATCATTTTGCCCGGTGAGATGATGGAGCGCCTTGATAAAGCGATGCGAAATGCCTGGAAGGTATTAACCTCGGCTTAAGCAAAAGGCAACCGCAAAAAGACAGCGCGAGCGCCAAAAAAGGGGTCTGACCCCTTTTGATTCCCAATTATCTTGACATTACTCCTCTTTTTTTGACCTTGACAAAAACACTTGTTCATATTAACATCGGTTAATGAGTTTATATTTTATTTTCACCATTGACGGTGACTGGGACGAGTATTTTTACACTAAATTACCGAAGAAGGCAAGGAAGCCCGACAGGGAGGGCCTTCTTTTGTTGATCAAAAGAGAGATGAGGGCCGCCCGGATTATTGGCGGCAAAATGCTGCATTTTATACACACGTCTCCTGTTACAAGGCAATATTTTTTTCAATCAAATTTTATATCACTCTGGAAGGAAATAGAAGCTACGGGAGGCAGCGTAGGTGTTCACTGCCACGAGGAGGATTTATTTGACCATGGCAGGCTTGAGGATCCGGTTAAACTGGAGCAATCAATCCGTTCATTAACCGAGCCGTTGCGCAAAGAAGGCATTGCGCTTATTTCTTACCGGAGCGGCTATCTTGCCTTTTGCAAAAGCATTATCCCTATCCTTGAGAAAAACGGGCTGAAGCTTGATTTTTCCTGCGCGCCTGGCCGCTACCTTCATTATAAAGGAAGGCTGATAGCGGATTGGCGCGGAGCGCCGAAGAATTATTACCGCATATGCTATCACGATCACCGCGATGAAGGAAAAAGTAATGTAATCGAAATACCTCTGGGAAAAATAAAACAACGCGCTTTATATATAGACATTACATCTTTACTGGATATTGCCATGGTAGCGCGCCATTTAGCCAAAAAAGACAAATCTTTCAAAGGCAATATTATAGTGTCTTTTCTGACGCATACATATGAGTTTTCTTCTCTATGGAAACGTATCAGAATAAAACTCGCGCTTCTTATCTGCAGATTGTACGGCAGGTTTATCACTGATAAAGAGGCATTGAAGATTATCGCGAACAAGGAAGGGAAAGCATGAAAATAGGAATTGCAGCGGAAAATAGAGCGCAGGAAAAAAGAGTTGTTATCCAACCCGCGGAAATCGACAAAATCGCTGCCCATCACGAAGTAATTGTTGAGAAGGGGGCGGGCCTCGGCCTTGATATTCCGGACAGGGCCTTTATGAGGGTAGGCTGCGAGATTGGCTCGCGCAAGGAGGTTTACGCA
>CAZBAQ010000223.1:0-1600 GCA_964489855.1 uncultured Planctomycetia bacterium
TAATTGTTTATCCAACCCTTCTATCAGCTCCGACAGCGGCTTGCGCTTGCCAGATAGCAGGAACTGGTAATTTTCCTCGTCTATCTCAGTGGCAGAGTATGGAGCGATTACGACATATGAATAGTCTTTCTCTTTCAGGAGTTTTGTGAAACCGCGGGTGTGGAAGCCGCCTGCGATGAGGGCTGTTAGTTTTGCGTTGCGGCGTTCTATCTCGCTAAGGGCGTTATGGATCATCGCGATATCGCGCTTTTTGGCGATTTCATAGAAATCTTCGAGTTCCTCGAGTCTCTCATCAATCAAACCCGGATTAAAATCCACGAAAGAATCCATATTGTATTTGGCAAAATTTTTCTTTAGGGATCTTTCAAAGAAACGAACCTTGTGGCCTTCTTTATTTGCAAGATAATAATCCAGCTCTTCATTTGAGACTTTAAGATTAAAGAAATTTTCAAGAAATTTTATGTGGCGCAGGGATCTTGTGAGGAGTTTCTGATCCTGGTTTTCGGAGAGTGCATCTTTGGCCTCGCAGGCAAGCTCTTCTATTTCATTGAATAGCTTTATTGAATCAAGCGAGTTTACTTTTTTGAGATATTCTACGAAGCGTATAAGATTGGCATATCCTTCGAGATCTTCTTTCAGGTGACGCCTTGCAAGCTCATCCAAGTACGAATAAAATGAAAAAGGCGTTATCCTTTGTTCTTTGAATAGGGTCGCTTTTCCGAGTAATGTATCTAATTCGCTTTTATTCTGTTTTTGCCTCAGGACAGACTGAAGGTTTATCAGTAGATCCTGAGATTCCTGCATTATCCTTTCCTTATCTATACCTTTCTCGAATTTCATGGTCTCTTTAAGAAGACCAATGTTCTTGAACCTGCCGATCCCGGCAGGGTCCAATTCGAAAAGGTAATCAATGTATTCGCCTGTCTCTATGGTCCCATCCTCGTATTCTTTTTCTTTTGCGTCTACCTCTAAAAGCCTTTTTGAATATACCCTTGGCTTCAATCTTTCCAGTGCGTCTTTTACCTGCTGGATAAACACCTGCGAGTCAGGGTTGAATTTCATTATCTTATTAAACTCTATTATGTTCTGAAAATAGATATCCTTGTCTTCGACGCCCCATATCGGTAGGTCAGGGTATTTTGTAATCGAGAGATATTCCTCTGCAGTGAGTTCTCCTGAATTTACGAATAGTCGCGCTGTCTTTTCGCGGACTTCTCGATCAGGAAAACTCGAGACACTGGATGTATCCACCTCTCCCTCTGCGCCTTCTGAACAGATAAGGTCAAGCTTGTAGTCTTTTACAAGGATCTCCAGTATGCTCGCCTCATTAAACTGGCCCTCTGGATTTGTATGAAGGTCCTGGATATGGACTATGAGAGGCCTCGGATTTTCAGCCTGGTAAACCTCGACTATTTTACCCAGCTCATCAGGTACATATATGCTAGACAGGTCTTTTATAGCAGCTAGACTTGTGCGATGAGAATAATCTTTGTCATATGTGGATCTTTTGGCTGGTTCTTTTCCCGAGAGAACGTCTTTCTTTTTCTGCATAGTGCCTTCTCTGCGTTCCTGGATCGCTTTATAATCAGGCCGTTTGTTT
>CAZBAQ010000224.1:0-1592 GCA_964489855.1 uncultured Planctomycetia bacterium
GTCACCCTTGACATCAAATATAGCGCCTTTTATCTTGCTGGAGGATTTTGACTTTAGCCGCTGGACCTCCATGCATTTTTCAAAACCCTCCAGATCCACCTTTATTTTTTCAGCGCCTGCGATCTCCTGCGTCATCTCAAGGGGAAAGCCATAGGTATCATACAGCTTAAACGCGTCCTTGCCCGCAATAACACCAGGGGAGACAGTTATCATCTCGTTTAATTTTGCAAGGCCTTCCTCGATCGTATTTTTAAATCGCTTTTCTTCTGCGAGCACGACCTGGGCGATGTTTTCCCTGTACTGCGTCAGCTCCGGGTATGGTCTTTTCATCGCCTTTGCGACTAAAGGTACTATCTTGTATAAAAATGGTTTTCCAAGGCCAATCTCCTTGCCGTACCAGAAGGCCTTACGGATTAATTTACGAATAACATAACCGCGTTCTTCATTGGACGGTAAGACCCCGTCTCCAATCGCAAATGTAACTGCGCGGATATGATCAGCGATTGCATCAAGGCGAAACCTCGACCATTCCTGGTCGAGGTTTCGCCTTGAAAGCTCGCGAATACTATCTATAATCGGTTCGAACGAATCTATCTCAAAGTTCGTTGACTTTCCCTGTATGACACGAGCGATTCTTTCAAGGCCCATACCAGTGTCTATATTTTTATTAGGAAGCGGGTCTAATTTTCCGCCATCTTTTCTATCAAACTGCGTGAAAACAAGATTCCACACCTCCACGCCATCAGGCCCGCCGTAAAATATCTCAGAACACGGGCCGCATGGTCCGTTCGGTCCTTTGCTGGGAGCGTTCGCAGGCCAGAAATTATCCTTTTCCCCTGACCTTTGGATCTTTTTCGCAGGGACCAAAACTATCTTTTCCCATATCCCGTATGCCTCGTTATCGTCCTTATAAACTGACACCCAGAGGTCTTTTGCCTTTAACCCTAATTCCTCTGTCAGAAACTCCCATGCCCATACAATCGCGTCTTTTTTGAAATAATCGCCAAATGAAAAATTCCCGAGCATCTCAAAGAACGTGTGGTGGTCTGGGGTCCTGCCCACATTCTCAAGGTCACCTGTCCTGAGGCACTTCTGGCACGTCGCAGCCCTTCTCGGGCCTTTGATTCTGCCGAGAAACTCCTCCTTGAACTGGTTCATGCCAGCTCCGGTAAAAAGAAGCGTGAGGTCATTTGCCGGAACCAGCGAATCGCTCGGATAGATCCTGTGCCCGCGCCCTTCGAAGAATTTTAAAAACCGCTCACGAATCTCGTCTACCTTCATATATTTTGTTCAAGGCTTAGCCTTGAACAGGCCTGTTCAAGGCTAAGCCTTGAACAAAATGCCTCATCTCTCCTTTATAATCACATACCCTCTGTATGTGCCTATCAACGCGTCACCTGTAACGCCTTCAATAGCGTTCTTGTAATCTGTCAGGTTTCTGACAGGCATCCTGTTGATCTCGTAAATCACGTCGCCTGCCCTGATGCCAGACTCCTCAGCAGGGCTTCCTGCTTCTACATCAATGACGATAACGCCAGAATCGATCTCCAGCTTAAATCGTTGCGATGTCTCTGGCGTAACATCAGAGACAT
>CAZBAQ010000225.1:0-1592 GCA_964489855.1 uncultured Planctomycetia bacterium
TGCCTGAACTATTTTCCATGACGCCCCTAAAAGAATTTTATTTAGTAGGGAGCGGCAATTATCCACATGTAGTGGATGAATTGAGGAAAATATTTCCGGAGAAAATAAAACATGTAATCAGCATGTCGCGGGACGAGTGTTTAAGGCTTATCAGGAGCAGTTATTTTTGCTATTCGCCTGCAGTCCGGGGAGGGTGGGGTTTTATAGGAGATGCCTGGGCCATGAAAACCCCGCTGGTCGCGACATCCAATCATTACGAGTTTAACGATGGCGTTGATTCAATAGTCGCAGACGCTGGGAACATAGTCGAACGCGTCAACCGGCTTTATGGCGACGGCGGCTACTATGAAAAGATCACTGCCGGAGGGTACAGGAGATTTCAGGAGAATCATATAGCAGAAAAGGTCGGAGAAAGATATCTTGATGTCTGCTCCAAGGCCTTAAAGGGATAAAGATGATAGATGTGATCGTGACTTCAATATGCAGAAGACAGTTTGAGACGACTTACGCAAGTTTTATGAAAAATGTAAGATATAATGAAGGTTTCAGGTTCATCATGCATATAGATGTCCTGAAAAAAAATAAAAGCTATTTACCCCGATTGCTTGAATTTTTGAAGTATAATAATATCAAAGACGTTATAGTCAATAAAGGCGATCATGCGTTTGCCAACGCGGTCAATCATCTGTTTAAAAGATTACAGTCTGAATATTATTTTCATCTGGAGGATGACTGGTCCTTTCTCAGGTCCATAGACCTTGACGCCATAATACAGGTGATGAAACACAATCAAAATATCCATCATATCAGGTTCAGCAAGGAAAGGATCAGAAAACCGACTGACCTCATGAAGAAAAATCTTGCCCGGACAAACGAACTATACCTGCTCCCGGGCAAAGAGATTAATATGGGAGGGTTAGACCTTGTAAGATCTAGTATCTGGTCTTTAAACCCCCATATCGCCAGGACTTCGATTGTAAAGCAATTTAAGGCCATCCCATTAGATATAAACCCTGAAAGCTTTTTATCGAAGAGCTATTCTGATAAATTCAGGATGCCGGGGCTGTATATCTACGGTAAATACGGGGATCCACCTTACGTAAGTGATATTGGGCGTCCCTGCTGCATTATCAAAAAGGCCCAGACAATAATAGAGATAATCAAAGATCCTTCCCTCATTAAAAGAAAGAACAGGATAAAAAAACTAGAACGATATATGGGTAAATCGTTCAAGCATTAAAAAGAGATAAAAATGCGAAAACATATCTGGTTTCTGTGCGCTTCATGCCTTATAGCAATAATTTTAGGGATCTTGACCCTAAGCGGGAGCAAAACCGCATTTGGGATCATTAGTTTAATATTTTTAGCATTACTATTGGGAGGGTTGGTTTACAGGTTCGGCCTTGAGAAAATAGATAAATATATATTGTATTTTGTAGTATTCAGTATCCCTTTCCCGTATTTATTGCAGTTTTCAGGAAGGGACGCATTGACAGTCACGACTATAATGATATATTTTCTGTTTATGATTACGGTCCTGCGTCATCTCTTTGAGAAAAGGAGTCTGACCCTGGAGCCAAAATTCATATTTA
>CAZBAQ010000226.1:0-1529 GCA_964489855.1 uncultured Planctomycetia bacterium
AAAGACCACACGCCCCTCTTATACAACACCTTGAACAGCAGGAAAAAGGCTGAAAATACGAGTATTGCCTTTAGATAGATGAGACCGTTGACGCCAAAGACCTTATAAAATATATAATAGAATATCTGGGAAAGCCACTGGTGGTTGAGCCATTCCGCGCCCTGCGCCGTGTACGAATAATCGTCCACACTCAGGACTCGCATGTCCCTGAGCATGATCTCTCCGCTTTTGATATGCATCCACACGTCCACATTGTGGACCGGCTGGATCACCAGAAGCGCCAGGAGCACAAACGCCATAAAAACAAGCGTCTTCCTCATTTCCCCTCCTTTATCTGGGAAACTTGACACGCGCGTTTTGTCAGATTAAGGTCTATGACAGACATACAGTCGTGTTTTTTGGTGCACTTTTTCTTATAGCATGGTGAGCAATCCATATCAGACACTATTTTTTCGCCATTGCCGTACAGTTCTATCTCCTGGCTGCAGGTCGGGCCAAAGACAGCGATAACATATCTATCCAAAGCAATACCTATATGCATTGCAAGGGTATCTCCGCTGATGACGACATCGCAGTATTTTACAATAGATGCGAACTCTCTTAATGTATTGTCGCAGCCCGCGCTGTAAATCCTGCTCTTAAAAGTATCCTTCAATCTATTGTTGAGGCATTCTTCTCTTTTTCCCCCTAAAAGCAGGATCTTAATGCCTTGCTCCTCCAGCAATCCTCCGATCAAGGCCTTATGTTTCTCAAACGACCAGATCTTATTCGTAAATCTTGTTCCTGCCCCGGTGTTAAGCCCGAAGATAAAATCGCCTTTTTTTATACCAAGCTCCTTTAATCTGGATTCAGCCCATGCCAATTCCTTGCCAGTCAGGTTTAACACATATCTGTCCTTCTTGTAATCCAGACCGCACATCTCGTATATGATCTCAGGATAGGTCTTTTTGTTGATCTTGAATTTCAGTTCGTCAGAAATGCCCAGCTCGTACGCGTACCTGCTTTCTTTATTAAAGATTGTCAGCTTGTCTTTATCATCACGTCCAAATCCTATTTTTTTCTTAGCTTTAAGCCGCATTGCGAGGGCTGTGCTGTCCTCTTCCTTGTCCATGCATATCAATAAATCAAAGTTATGTTTTTTCAAATCCTGTGCGGTTTTCTTATCAAAGGCCACTACCTCGCTAATAAAACTATTCTCTTTTAATAGATCGATTGCCTCCGGCGACGTGACCCACAATATCTCTGACCCGGGCCACTTTCTTTTGAGCCCGTGCAAGAGTGTAGTGGTCCTTAAGACATCCCCTATTGCTGAAAACTTTATAATCAAGATCTTCATTTGTTTAAAAGCAACCGTGACATCTTCTGTCAGGCTAGGGCTTGACAGAAGATGCAACATGCTTGTTTATCCGTCCGAAGCAGGCAGGTCTGAGAAAAGCATTGGAATTTTCTGCGGGCATGGTTCGCCCGGGAGCTACACACAGGCGAGAGCAAAAAATTACAGTGAGCGAAGGCTGCCTCGCTGGGGCAGC
>CAZBAQ010000227.1:0-1521 GCA_964489855.1 uncultured Planctomycetia bacterium
TTAAAATAGACTAGAGCAAATAGCCTTTTTCTTCCATGTTTCCATTCCAAACGGGATGGTAGGTTCTTTTGGTATAAAAATAGAAAAATAGAGACAGCGATCATTTTTTCCCAGTCATAATTTCCTGCCTCGCAGTCTATTGATTAATTCCCAAACTGCGTAGTAAACTAAGCCTATCTTGCTACCCATTCTAAAAATCCCAATCCCTGGAAAATTTTTGAAAGAATCCTTGCCTTTCCCGTGTCTGATGTATAAAAAGGAGGTGTTTTATGAAATACGCTTTAGTTTTGCTTGTATTTTTTGTCTTTGCTTGCAATGTCTTTGCTGACGAAGTTTGGCAGTTGGTACCAGGTATCAAAGAATCAGATATTAAGGATGTCGCTGTCAAAGAAGGGAATATTCACGCGGCATCGGAAAAAAGCTTATACAGAAGCGAGGACAATGGCAAGGTATGGCAAGCTGTATTTTCCGCAAAAGGCGATTCAAATAAGATTAATTTTATAGGTATCTCTGGTAATGAAGTTTTTGTCTGTACGAATAATGGTGTATATAGAAGCGGAGATGGTGTAGCCAACTGGAAAAGGATATTTAAAGGAATCGGCAAAGAAGAGAATAGTGCATTGCATATAGTTTTTGACAGCAATAAAGTTTATCTTGGAACAGGAAGCGGGCTTTTTACCAGTGATGATAACGGCCTAACCTGGCAGAAAACTCCCGGCGAAGCAGGTGGTTTAAGTATAAGATGGATTGGGTTCTTGGAGGACACGGTATTTTTAGCCACAGAAAAAGGTGTATATAAAACTTCAGGCCCTGATTGGAAAAGAGTATTTATCACGTCTACTGAAGAGGTTGATGAATACGACGTTGATTCAACGGATGAGACGGTTGCCGCGTCGAACCCAGTCAATAGCATACTCGTAAAAGATAAAACCATCTTCCTCGCGACAGATTCTGGCATATTCACAAGCGAGGATGAAGGCGAATCATGGAAGCATTTTGAATCCGCGGGGCTCGGCTCGCAAAAGATAGACCGTATTTTATATAAAGATAATCTCTATGCAACTACGGATGAAGGGGTTTTTGTTTTTAATGAGGGAGATAAAATATGGCAGGCGCTATATAAAGGAATCTCAACAGACAAAGTCAATGCAATTGCGTGCGATGATAAAGGAGTTGTGTGGGTTGCTACTAATAAGGGGTTATATAAATCTGCAAGAGAGATTGCTTCGTCGCCCCTCGACAAACTCGGGACTCCTCGCAATGACAATAATATCTTGGAATTATTCAGCCATGAACCCACCATAAGAGAAGTCCAGAATGCGGCAATCGAATACGCAGAGGTAAATCCTGATAAAATAAAAAACTGGAGGAAGCGCGCTAAGATTAAAGCATTCCTGCCCGAACTCTCGCTCGACTATGACAAGACAATCACCTATGACAGCGGCGTAGATAGATACTATATTGGTCCCTCCGACTGGGGGGCGAGCGTCAAATGGGACCTTGGCGAGATCATATGGAATC
>CAZBAQ010000228.1:0-1500 GCA_964489855.1 uncultured Planctomycetia bacterium
CTCCCGTGGCCTCCACCACTATCTGCACGCCCATGGCGCCCCATGGGATCTCCGCAGGTTCCTTGTGGCTCAAGACCTTTATTTCCTTCCCGTTCACAACCAGGCTATTGCCCTTTGCCTCGACCGTCACCTTTAATTCACCGAGAATAGAATCGTACTTCAAAAGGTGCGCGAGCGTGGAAACCGGAACAGGCAGATCATTGATCGCCACAAAATCAATATTCCTGTTTTCAACCGCCGCCCTGAAGACATTTCTGCCTATTCGTCCAAAACCATTGATACCAACCTTTACTGCCATGTTACTCCCCCTTTCTCTGTCTCAGACACTTTGCTGCAAATTCCGGGGATGTCGGATTAATATAAAATCCTGAACCCCATTCAAAACCAGCAACGCTTGTTAATTTTGGCATTATCTCAAGATGCCAGTGAAACTCCTCATTTGTCCCGTCCCTGACCGGGGCAGTGTGTATTATAAAATTATAAGCCGGATCTTTCAAGACTTTTTTGATCCTTGAAAGTGTATCCTTTAATATCACGGCCATGGATTTAACGGTCTCATCATCTATTGATTTGAAATCCTGATCGTGCTTTTTCGGCAGTATCCATGTCTCGAACGCGAAACGCGGCACAAACGGGCAAAACGCGACAAAGTGTTTATTCTCAAAAATCACGCGGAGCTTATCATGGAGTTCCTGCGCGACCATGTCGCAAAAAACGCACCTCTCCCTGTAGCCAAAATACGTGACCGCGCCTTTTAATTCTTCCTTGACCCTTTTTGGAATAATCGGGAGCGCCACGATCTGCGTATGAGAATGCTCGAGCGAGGCGCCGGCCGCGACACCGTGATTTTTAAAGATCAGTATATACCTGAATCTCTCGTCTTTTTCCAATGCCAATGACCTCGCGCGGTATTGAGAGATAATACCCTCTATTTCCTTTGGCGTTAAATCAGCAAGGTCTTTATCGTGTTCTGGCGATTCTATGATGACCTCGTGAGCGCCTATGCCGCTGGACATGTCATAAATACCTATACCGCGGTTCTCCACAGTACCCTTTATATCAAGGGCCGGGAACTTATTCGGCACTATCCTGACAGACCAGCCTGGCGTATCAGGCTTTGTCCCGGGTTTTCTTATAGCGTCTATCTCGGGCGGGGTCATTTTTTCACTGCCTGGGCAAAAAGGACAGGCCCCGCCTTTTTTCTTCTGCGGTTTTAACTCAAACTCGCCAGGCGGCTTTGGCCTGGCGATGTCGACTATTATCCATCTTCCTGTTATAGGATCGCGTCTCAGTTGACTCATATCTTAGTCTCTCTTAAGTACTTCGCTGCTTCTTCTGGCGGCGTGGGATTGATATAGAATCCCGAACCCCATTCAAAGCCAGCTACCTGCGTTATCCTTGGCGTCACCTCTATGTGCCAGTGATAGTCTTCTTTTATAGTCTTCCAGTAACCAGGCTTTTTCGCGTGCCTGAAAGGCGCGGTGTGCAGCATGTAATTAT